>JBLHZE010000016.1:0-16061 GCA_047631015.1 Actinomycetes bacterium | reverse complement strand
GGTCGCCGATTTAGAAACCACTGGATTATCTGTCGATTCCTCTACGATGCAGCTCCTACGTAAGCGCCTGCAGGGGTACCCGGTTGTCCCTGCCGCCGCGCTTCCCGGTCGCGCACATGGCAGCCGCGTCACTGTAGCCGGAGTCATCACTCACCGACAACGACCCGAAACCGCCGCTGGGGTCACATTTATTAGCTTGGAGGACGAGAGTGGTCTCATCAACGTTGTGTGCAGTAAAGCACTCTGGATTAAGCACCAAGAAGTGGCTCGGTCTGCCGCAGCTCTCTTGGTCCGTGGCTATCTGGAATCTGCCGACGGTGCGATCAATATTGTCGCGCGGGACCTGGAAGAGTTGCAGATCACAGCTGCCCCGGCCTCGAGGAACTTCCACTAAAGATGCGCGGCAATACCGGGAGTTCTCTCCCCGCGCCCGTACGCTGATCGGCAGATCATTCACGCACCGTGAAGTAGGCAGACGTTGGGCTGGCGAATGAGTATTTTCACCGAGAAGCGCTCTGTGCTGACGCGTCCCACAAGCACGGTCGACATCTCTGCACCATCTGCCCGCTCGGTAAAATCGGAGTTCACCGGCAACCCGACTCCCAGCCTTGGGTACATCCCGTCACTCGACGGTATCCGGGCAATTGCGGTACTTGCAGTAATGATCTTTCACTCTGCGGTCCCATGGCTGCCGGGTGGGTTTCTCGGTGTCGACGTCTTCTTCGTGTTATCCGGATTCCTTATCACCAGTCTGCTGCTCCAGGAAGTTGAGCGAACCGGCGGTATCGATTTCAAACGCTTCTACATTCGCCGTATCCGGCGTCTTGTTCCAGCTTTCTTAGCGGTTGTTCTCGTCAGTGCGCTACTCATTCTGCTCTTTGCTCAGGATGGCGCTGGAAAATATCGCGAAGACGTGCTGGCCTCCGCCCTTTACGTCAACAACTGGTGGAATATCTTCGGTGACCAGTCGTATTTCGAGGCCATCGGCAGACCGCCAATGTTGCAGCACCTGTGGTCACTGGCCGTCGAGGAGCAGTTCTACCTGATCTGGCCGGCAGTTCTGCTCTTCACCTTCCGTCGGCGCCTGCGCGACGGTGTTCGCCGGGTGGCGATTATCGGTGTCTTCGCCAGCACCGCACTTATGGCGATCCTCAGCCTCCTGATGTCAATGCCAGGAGAAAACGATCCATCTCGACTGTATTTCGGCACCGACACCCATGCGATGACGATCCTCGCCGGAGCGGCCCTGGCAACTGCCTGGCGGCCGAAATCTCTACCGAAGAAGCTTGCCCTACAGCCAACAATGGTCTTAACCGCAATCGGCGTGGTTGCACTCGCTCTGATGGCCTGGTTCTTTGTCAACGTCACAGACGATTCCGCGATGCTCTACCGAGGTGGTTTCCTCGTCTTCGCCGGCGTTTGTGTCGTCGTCATCGCCGTGGCAACTCATCCGGCAATCGCTGCCTCACGTGTTCTTGCGATCGCTCCGATGGTGTACATCGGAAAGCGCTCCTACGGTCTTTATCTCTGGCATTGGCCGATCTTCGTTATCCTGCGGCCTGGTATCGATATCGGTCTGACAGGCATACCCGCGCTCGTCATCCAATTCGGCCTCACGTTTGCCGCCGCCGAATTGTCCTACCGCTACCTGGAGATGCCTGTCCGCAATGGTGACATCGGCAAGATCTGGAGCCGGTGGAAAGCGCAGGGTGTTGCGCTCAAACGGGCCGTTATCGCCTGCTCTATCTCAATTGTCGTCGTTATCGGGCTCGCTGTCGGCGTCAACGCCATCCCGGCAGTTGACTCAACGAGTTACCTCAACGGAGCAACACAGGTCGGTGCTGGCGCACTGGATGCTGAACCGGCTGACACCACTATTTCGAGCTCAGAATCCTCGGCACTGAAAGTACCCGATGATCCACTGATGACGGCCCCTTTCGTACCCGGAGAAGATCTAACGAAGCGACCGGTGACGGCGATCGGTGACTCCGTCATGTTGGGTGCCCGCGAGGCAGTACAGGGAGCGCTGGACAAGGTGACAGTGGACGCCAATGTCAGCCGTCATGCGGTGCTGATGTACAAACGGATCGATCAGCGCAAGAATGCCGGCAAGCTCGCGCCGGTCGTTGTCATTCATCCCGGAACTAACGGGCCGGCGTATGAGGATGACCTGCGAGAAGCAGTCGCCGGGCTCTCCGACCGTGCCAGAGTCGTGCTCGTCACCACCCATGTCCCTCGATCCTGGATGGACGAATCGAACTCCAATATCCGCAAGATCGCCGGAGAGTTCCCGAATGTTCGAGTTGCCGAATGGGCCCAAGCCGCAGAAGGCCACCGCGAGTTCTTTGTGACGGACGGAACTCATCTGACCCCTCCCGGTGGTCGCGCATATGCAGATGCCATCAAGCAAGCAATCACGAGCCCCTAGATGGTCTGCCAAACGAACACAGATGTCCGACCTTGAGCTGACCGCTACCGTCCGAGCGATACGCTGCCGGTCATGGAGCTAGCACCGAGACCGCTCGTTCAGCCATCACTTGCGCGGCTCCCAATAGAAGCGGTCAGCAGAGATCTGATCCTCATCACTCACGGAGAGGCGATAGCCGCCGAAGATGACGGATACGATGATCCCGTCACCGGCCTCTTTGTCTTTACCGCCGCATACTTGGCGACTCGAGATTGCTGCGAGATGGGTTGTCGACATTGTCCCTACTGCGAATAGTCAGTAGCTTCAGCCCGTGACCGCGGTCGACCAGACTGAGTTTGAGTCACATGTGACGTCGCATATAAAAAGGTTCCCCTGGAAATTTGGTGGACCTAGCTCCCGGGTCTAAGGGCTCTCGTCACCCCTTGACTCCACGACCGGTTCGGTCGTAAACCGCCTGAACCGGAGCAGGCTGATGAGGATCAAGGTCGCCACAATCGCGTCGGTAATGGAATAGAGAATTTGTTGGTCAGGACCAACACTGGGGTTGGTGAGAACGCTCTGCCAATGGAAGAGGACTGCAAAACAGAGTATTCCGAAGAATAAGGTTCCCAATGTGCGAACGATGGCGTCATTATCGGGCAATATTTTCAATAGAGCAGGCCGACGCTCGCCGCCCTTGGCAACGCGTGAATTCGTCGCCAGGGCGTAGAACATGATCACGCCGATAAGGAGTTGGGCTGCCATATATTCTTTCATAAATCCTGAGTTTGCGGGGTCGGCACCTGGTCGAGTCAGCAGATCCGGGTCGCGAATAAGGAACCCGACTCCGTCCAGGAGCGCCATTACTCCCACCAGCCAGCCTAAGGCCCACCGTGGATTGCCAAAGCGGGCTAAGGCGATCAGACATATGGCAATTTGGATACCTGCAGTTAGCCAGGCAGTCGACATATTGAATCCAATCGCGTCACGGACGCTGTCGTGTCAACTGTGCAAATTGGCGATTCCACGCCGAGTTGCTTAGATAATTAAAAGAGTAGTCTCAATCTCCGTGGGATGCAGTGGTTGCTCCTCGCATCATCCCTGGGGATACTTGCACGGCATTGATGGATGGCTCAGCTGAACAGATGAACTCTCACTGGTGACCACGGAGAGACTCTTCATCACTGCCTGGTTCCGCTGTAATGTACGGGCTAGAACCGTAGTGAGCGCAGGCGACTGTCAGCGCCGATTCGGGCCAGCGTGCTGCGATGTGCTGACCTCGCTACTGCTGCCTCTTTTCCCCCGCTCATCGGATTAGCACCCATTGCGGCGGCATCGTGCTCGGTGGGCGCAAAGAGGAAGACCTGCTTGTCAGACTCCCTCAACAATGCCATCTCTTTGTTGACCTGTCGTCTTAGCGCCCGCCGGATTAGCGTATCGGCCGCCCAGCGCGCAGCTGAATGTATCGCCATCGGGGCACTAACGATGACTGCATCCAACTCTTCATCCACGAGCACGTCGGCATTACAGGCAGACGCAGTGCCACCGTCGACATAGCGCGCACCATCGATCACAACGGGTGCGAAGTACCCTGGAATCGCACATGATGCTGCAATCGCCGACCCAATCGGAACGGTAGAAGACTCCGACACCTCACGACCAAATACCACTCGCTCGCCATCGGTGAGCCGCAGTGCGGTTATCCATGGCATCGGCTGTGGCCACTCCCCCAAACAAAGCGCTGACATGCTTTGCGCAATACCCTCCGTGGACGTTCGGCCTTCCGGTAGAGCCGCCGCGGCCATCTTTCCTAGCGTCGCAGAACCGGGCGAGCGCGCAAACATTCTCAAGAGATCCGGAGCCGCGGGCCGAAACCTTCCCTGCGTTCGCGGAAAGTCGCCTGCCCCACCCCGCATTCGAGTAACGAGTTGCTCCGACTCAGGGGAAAGTGGCTGGCCAAGGTGGCGCCGAAGTAGGTCGGCGGGTGAAATGCCGACCCGCAAAGACGTCGCAGTAATGGATCCCACTGAGGTCCCAACAATGACGTCGGCATCGCGCGCATCCCACGATCCAGCATCGGCGAGGGCGCTCAGTACGCCGGCGTGAAATGCCCCGCCCGTCAATCCACCGCCGCCCAGTACCAGTCCGATTCGCATGGCACCACCCTTCCACCCGCAGCTACTCACTAACCCTTCACCCACCAATACCGACGGAGATCAGGTGGCGCGGTGCGACGTAAGCACAAGTCGGGCTCAGGCTGCAGATACGCCAGCAACGACTGAATCTCCACCCTATGAGCGCAGCTAAGACCTCCCCGGCTGACATCCGGGGGTAAAGGCCGTCAGAGTAAAGCTGAGTGCTCGCGCCGGGTTAACCCGTGCACCTCGCGTGCACCTACGAGAGCTAGAAAGATGGAAGGATCAACATGAGTGCTGCAGAACATGTATTAGCGGAGATCGCATCACAGCCTGAGTGCTGGCAAGAAGCCGTGGACCTCTTACCTGAGGTCGCCGGGCTTCTCCCTAAGAACGGAGAGCGAGTTGCCGCAATTGGCTGCGGCACTTCGTGGTTCATGGCCGCCTCCTATGCAGTGTTGCGCGAGTCCGCAGGGCTTGGCGAGACTGACGCCTTCTCAGGCTCTGAGGTCCCGAGCGATCGCACCTACGATCGCGTCCTTGTCATCAGCCGCTCAGGTACCACCACCGAGGTTCTACGTCTCCTTGAGGACCTGAAAGGAAAGACCCGGACGGTGGCGATCATTGCTGATCCAGACACCCCGGCACGCGAGCTCGCCGATGACTGCATCGTGTTGGACTTCGCCGACGAGAAGTCAGTTGTGCAGACCCGATTTGCCACTACGACTCTGGCTCTCCTGCGCGCCAGTTTGGGTGAGGATCTGACTCAGGCAATCGCAGATGCCCGGCGGACCGTCGACGAACCACTTGACCCGGCTGTCGTCGCCTCCAAACAGTTCACTTTTCTCGGCACTGGCTGGACAGTCGGGCTAGCAACTGAAGCTGCCCTAAAGATGCGGGAAGCATCCCTGTCCTGGACCGAGTCGTACCCGTTATTGGAGTATCGGCACGGGCCCAAGAGCATCACCGAAGACCACAGCACGGTCTGGTTCCTTAGCTCAGAAACGGACGGGATCGAGGACGAAGTCGAGAGCTTCGGAGGGACCGCCGTTATAGCTAACGCCGACCCATTAGCAGAGCTAATCAAATGTCAGCGGCTGGCAGTCCAGATTGGTCTCAACAAGGGACTTAATCCGGACCTACCCAGGAACCTCAGCCGTTCTGTGATCCTCACGGAAGGGTAAGGGCAAGTCTAATGAGCACCATTGACGTGGTCATCGGTGTAGACATCGGGGGAACAGTGATCAAGAGTGCCACCGTCGATTCCGAGTACGCGGTCCTTGACCGTGAACGGCGACCTACCGGGGCTGGGTTGGGCACAGACGTGGTTTTCACCAACATCATGGAATCTATCCAGGCACTGCGTTCCAGGCTCCTTGAAGACTGCCGACTCGTTGGGGTTGGCATCGCAGTCACAGGTATTGTCGACGACATCAACGGCGTCGCCATCCACTCTGAAAACGTCGGATGGAAAAATATGCCGCTACGGTCGATGGTTGAACAAGAACTTGAGCTTCCCGTTGGCCTTGGCCACGATGTCCGAGCCGGTGCCCTGGCAGAGTCCAGGATGGGGGCCGGCCGCGGCTATTCGAACATGATGTTCATCGCCATCGGCACTGGTGTGTCGGCCGGCATCTTGGTTGATGGCAACCTCGCCTATGGCGACGGATATGCCGGGGAAGTAGGACACGTCAACGCCGGCTTGGACGAACGATGCGGCTGCGGCGGCACAGGGTGCGTCGAAGCGATCGCCTCGGCATCAGCAGTTGCCCGTCGCTACAGCCGACTGACGGGGATAGATGTCGACGGAGCTAAGGAGGTCGCTGACCGGGTCGTCGCTGGCGACCCCAGCGCAATCCGAGTTTGGAATGAAGCGATCGGCGCGTTAGCGACGGCTATGGCATGGACCAGTGGCGCCATCGGTTGCGAGGTAATCGTCGTCGGAGGCGGTATGGCAAGGGCAGGCGAGCTTTTACTTGCGCCGCTGCGCGAGCAGACGCGTCGAAACCTCAACATTCTGCGATGTCCCGAGATCATTCCGGCTCAACTTGGCGACGAATCCGGTTGTCTCGGCGCGGCAATGATCGGCTGGGATAGGTACCGTAGCGAGGCAGCATGACAGTATTCACTGCAAAAGAAGTCTTCATTAATGGCGCATTCGTCCGCGACGGGTGGATTCGCGTAGACGATGAACGAATCATCGGTGTCGGCACGGACCCACCGCCTGATGTCACCTCTCTCGGTGATGCTCGCATTGTCCCGGGCTACGTTGATATGCACGTGCACGGTGGCGGTGGTTTTGGTTTTGGGGCAGGGGAACAAGCAGCAGCAGCTGCCGCGAAGTTTCATCTAGCCTGCGGAACAACATCGCTGATTGCGAGCCTTGCCACCGCGGCCCTGCCCGAACTATCTGAACAAGCGAGACGTTTAGTACCGCTAGTGAGGGATGGGACGCTGGCCGGGATCCACTTAGAAGGACCATTCCTAAACGTGGCTCGCAAAGGTGCGCATAATCCCGAGCTACTCATGCCGCCAGATCTCGGGTGGTTGAGCAGCGTGATCGATAGCTGCAGCACCCCGTCCGGCGCGTGCGCAATTAAGATGGTGACGCTGGCACCAGAGCTTCCCGAGGGAATACCGGCGATCGAACTCGTCGTGGAAAGAGGCGTAATCGCAGCGATCGGTCACTCCGATGCGACCTACGAGCAAACCGTTACGGCCATCGCCGCGGGAGTCACGGTCGGCACGCACCTCTTCAACGGGATGCCTCCGCCCCATCACCGGAAACCAGGTCCCGTGGTGGCGCTACTGCGCGATCCGCGAGTCACCGTGGAGCTGATCAACGATGGTGTTCATATCCACCCTGGGATTGTCGCCGCAGTTTTCGAGGCTGTCGGCAGTCAGCGAATTGCTTTTGTTACAGACGCAATTGACGCAACAGGTATGGCTGATGGGCACTACCTGCTCGCTGGCTCAAAGATCGTCGTCAAGGGTGGCGTAGCACGGCTTGAAGATGCAGACTCTCTGGCAGGCAGCACCCTGACCATGGATGTATCGGTAAGAAATGCTGTGCGCGATGGCCTCGCAATCGAGCACGCAATCGTTGCAGCGACCCGAAGTCCCGCGCGCGCGCTCGGGCTAGCGGATCGCGGTGAACTCCAGGAAGGCCACCGCGCTGACCTGGCAGTGCTCAATCAGGACCTCGATGTTGTCAAGGTCATGCAACAAGGCAGATGGATGGAAGCTGTGGTGTCCCCATGATTGTGACTGTTACGCCCAATATCGCCCTAGACATCACCTATTCGTTGGATTCCTTCGAGCTCTACTCCGCGATGCGGGTTTACGATGTCGCCGAACGAGCCGGCGGCAAAGGCATCAATGTGAGCCGAGTTCTCCATACGCTAGGAATCTCGACGATGACGGTGGGCATGGTTGGCGGAGTCGTTGGAGCTGCGATCACAGCTAACCTCGTCGAGAGCAATATCGATCACCGGCTCGGGCGGCTCGAAGGCCAAACACGGCGATCGATCGGTATCGTCGACCGCTCCGTTGGTGACGCGACTGTGCTCAACGAAGCCGGTCCGCACGTCTCCGAGGATGAATGGGCTCGCCTGATCACGCTTGTGAGGGAACAATTGGCAACCGCCAGCGTCCTCGTCATCTCGGGAAGCCTGCCACCAGCAGCTCCATCAGAGGGCGTCGGCCAACTCGCAGCGCTGGCGGCTGAGGCAGGTATTCCGGCCATCGTCGACACTAGCGGCGCTGCGCTCATCGGTGCTGTTGAGGTAGGGAAACCCGCCCTCGTGAAACCCAATATTCATGAACTCGCTGATGCCCTAGGAACAAATGACCCTGTCGCGGGTGGCCGCGAGCTAATCATGCGCGGTGCTGGCGCGGTTGCGGTATCGATGGGAGCCGAGGGGATGGCCATCATCACTGGTGAGCAGTGTTGGCGTGCCAAGCCACCGGAATTCATCAAAGGCAACCCGACAGGCGCCGGTGATGCGAGTGTTTCAGCGCTGGCAGCCGGATTAGCTGAACATAAGAGCTGGGACGAATGCCTACGAAACGCGGTAGCTCTGTCAGCCGCTGCCGTCGCCCATCCCCAAGCCGGCAGCTTCGACGACGATGTCTACCGCCGCCTACTCGATACAACGCACGTTGAGGAGTTCTAAATGGTTCTGCAATCAACGCCTGAGATCGTCAACGCCGCAGCGGCCGCAGGCAAAGGCATCGGCGCATTCAATGTAATCCAGATCGAATTGGCCGAAGCCCTCACCGCCGGAGCGACCGACGTCGATGCCCCGGTGATTCTGCAGATTAGCGAGAACGCCGTCAAATACCACGGTTCCCTTGCACCGATCGCGAATGCAACCTTGACTATTGCCAGGCAGTCCCCGACACCGGTGTCCGTGCATCTGGACCATGCCGAATCGGTCGATCTTATTCACGAAGCCGTCACTCTCGGGTTCACTTCGGTGATGTTCGATGGGTCCCATCTGGACTACGAAGAGAACGTTCGCGTCACCGCCGAGGTGGCTCGCTACTGCCACGAACACGGGGTTGGGGTGGAAGCTGAACTCGGTGAAGTAGGCGGAAAAGATGGCGTTCACGCACCGGGGGTGCGGACTGATCCACAGGAAGCAGCGGCATTTGTCGACGCAACGGGAGTGGACGCGCTGGCCGTGGCTGTCGGATCATCGCATGCAATGACGAGCCGCGACGCACAGCTCGACTTTGAGCTCATCAGCCGGATCCGTGACACGGTACCGGTGCCCTTGGTCCTACACGGTTCCTCTGGTGTGGCTGATGAACACCTCACGGGAGCAGTCAAAGCGGGCATGACGAAAGTCAATATCTCCACCCACCTGAACCATGCCTTCACCGACACAGTTCGCGAGGTACTGGCCCAGAACCCCGAACTCGTTGACACTCGGAAATATTTAGGCCCAGCTCGGGAAGCAGTACGCCACGAAGTGTCACGGCTTCTGGGAATCCTTAACGCTACCTAGGGTGCGGACGCACCGTCACCGGCCAGGAGCGCATCGTGCAGTTCGTGATCCGGATCGACAGCGAGCAGAAAGTGACGGACGCGGCGATCAATATCCGTGAGGACTCCTGCGACACCCTGCTCATCGGTGTCGTCGATCTCACCACCGATATCCCATGTCAGGTAAGCCCCACCGACCGTTGCCGCATCGATCCCGGTATCGCCGATAGCGATCACGTATCGGGCTTGCTGGAGAGCAGCGTCATCTAATGGTGCCGGGGAATCAGTCAGGTCCATCCCCACCTCACCGAGAAGCTCTGGAATAACGTGACTGACCGATCCGCTGGGGTTTATCCCAGCGGAGCTCACCTGGAACCGTCCGGGTGCGTAAAACCGCAACAGCGCCGCGGCGCTTTGACCTCGAGTTGCATCGTGCTCGTCGACGACGAGGATTTTCGGGAGTCCGTGCCGGGCCAGCTCCTGCAGCTCTCCGCGCTCGCACAGACGCGTCATCGCTAAGCGTTTCGTGAGGACCGGTAAGAACGTCGTGACTTTCGCCGTACTGGCCAACTCGTGGTAACAACGGTTAACCAGCGTGCGCAGATCGTGTCGTTGGATCGAGCCACCCGTGCTGGCGACGAGCCCGTCCACCACCTGCTCAAGATGAGCGGATACCGCCGCGCTCAGTTCGGTCATAGGGAAAGTGTGCCCGATAGTCGGCACAACGCGCTATGTCGACAAGCCGACAACAAAAATCTGCACGCGCACGCGGCCGTCGGATCGCTTTAACCTAAGCCTTACGTCAGCCGATCGGCGGAGCATAGACACCTCGTGAAACGCTATCTGTGTGACGGGCCTGCTGCGACGCTTCCTCAACCCATACCGCCGCGTTCTCGTCGTCATCGTGGTCCTTCTGCTGATTCAAGCAATGGGCAATCTCTACCTACCGACGCTCAACGCCGACATCATCAACGACGGTGTCGTAACTGGCGATATTGATTACATCATTTACGTCGGTGGACTGATGCTGGCTGTCAGCCTTGCCCTAGGAATCACCTCGGTGATCGCCGTCTACTTCAGTGCCAGAACAGCGATGAGATTTGGTCGCGATTTGCGGGCAGCAATGTTTGAGCGTGTCCAGGGCTTTTCGTTACACGAAGTCAACACCTTTGGAACCCCGTCGCTGATCACTCGCAACACCAACGACGTTCAGCAGGTGCAGATGCTCGTCTTGATGGGCCTGACCATGATGGTCTTGGCTCCCATCACCGCTGTGGGCGGAATCATCATGGCCATCCGACTCGACCTTCAACTCTCAGGGCTTCTGCTCGTCATCATCCCGTTGATGGCGATCGTCATCGGGACGCTCATGGTCAAGGCGGTGCCACTGTTCCGCTCGATGCAGAAGAAAATCGACCGGATCAATGAGGTGCTCCGGGAAAATCTCGCTGGGATCCGAGTGATCCGCGCCTTCGTACAGACCGACCATGAACAAGAGAGGTTCGCCGAGGCGAATGCTGATCTGACGACAACATCGCTTCGGGTATCACGACTGTTCGCCCTTATGCTGCCAGCGCTCATGCTCATCATGAACGGATCAAGTGTGGCGATCATTTGGTTCGGCGGCGGGTTAGTCAACAGCGGCGATATGCAGGTTGGTGACTTGACAGCGTTTCTGCAGTACATCACGCAAATCCTGTTCGCTGTCATGATGGCCGTGATGCTCTTCGTGATGATTCCGCGGGCGGCGGCATCGGCTGAGCGAATCCAAGCTGTGCTGGAGACCAAGCCCGCCATAGCTGATCCCGACGAACCGGCCGAACCCGACCAGACGCAGCTAAACGCCCGCGGAAGTGTTGAGTTTCGGGATGTCGGTTTTTGCTACCCCGGAGCGCAGGATCCAGTTCTCACCGGGATTTCCTTCACCGCCGAACCCGGGCAAACAACAGCGATTATCGGCGGAACGGGCTCCGGTAAGACAACTCTGGTAAACCTGATACCGCGCCTGTATGACGCGACGGCTGGAGAGATCCTTGTCGACGGAATTGATATCAAGAAACGTCGACAAGTGGATGTCTGGGCAGCATTAGCGCTAGTCCCCCAGAAGGCCTTCCTGTTCAGCGGGACGATTGCCACAAATATCCGGTTTGGCAGCGAGGGCGCAACCGATGATGAGGTCTGGCGTGCACTGCGCATAGCCCAGGCAGAACCATTCGTCACCGAACTACCCGATGGTCTGGATTCGCCGATTGACCAAGGCGGTGCCAATGTCTCCGGCGGTCAGCGCCAGCGACTGGCCATCGCCCGGGCTCTCGTTCGACAAGCACCGATCCTCATCTTGGATGACAGCTTCTCTGCGCTGGATTACGCCACTGATGCCCGACTGCGCGCCGCCCTCGCCGGAGAAACGAAGGATCTGACGGTCGTGCTCGTCGCCCAACGTGTGAGCACGATCCTGACCGCTGACAAGATCATCGTGCTCGAGGACGGGCGAATAGTCGGAGTTGGCACACACGCAGCGCTACTCGAGTCATGCAAGACCTACCGCGAGATCGTTGACTCGCAGCTCTCCGTTGAGGAAGCCGTATGAGCTCGACTGGCAGCACAGACCGCCCCACTAATCCCCGTCGACAGCAGGGCATGTTCGGCGGTGGTATGGGAATGGCCGTTCCGGAGAAGGCCCGCGACTTCAAAGGAACCGGCAAGCGGATGGCCGGTCGCTTGAAACCAGAATCGCTCATCATCACGATTGTCCTGCTCCTTGGGATCACCAGCGTCTTCTTCGCTGTGATCGGACCGAAGCTGCTGGGAAACGCGACGAACGTGATCTTCGATGGTGTCGTCGGCCAGCAGCTACCGGCCGGTACGACCCAAGCCCAAGCGGAAGCCGCGCTGCGCGCAGCAGGTAACCAACAGCAGGCCGACCTGCTCTCGGGGATGACAGTCACTCCTGGCGTTGGGGTTGACTTCACCGCGTTGGGGCAGATCATCGCCCTTGTATCAGTTGTATACCTCTTGAGTTCCCTGTTCTCGTGGGCGCAGAACTACCTGATGGCGGGTGTGACCCAGCGAATCATGTACGGGCTGCGCGAGGAGGTCGACCTCAAACTCGGCCGTCTGCCCTTGAAGTACTTTGATCGGCATGCCCGCGGCGATTTACTGAGCCGGGTCACAAACGACATCGACAACATTTCGACCACGCTGCAGCAAACGCTGACCCAGCTGATCACGTCCCTGCTGACAGTCATCGGCGTGCTCATCATGATGCTGTGGATCAGTCCTCTGTTGGCGCTCGTCTCGCTGTTGACTGTGCCGCTGTCGTTCATCATGACGATTTTTATTGCCAAGCGCTCGCAAAAACAGTTCGTCGGACAATGGAAGTGGACCGGCACGCTTAACGGACACGTTGAGGAGATGTACTCCGGCCACGAACTCGTCAAAGTCTATGGCCATCAGAAGCGAGCTCAGGTCGACTTCGACGAGGCCAATGAGAAGATGTACGAGTCATCATTCCGAGCCCAGTTCATCTCTGGGATGATCCAGCCCGCGATGGCCTTCATCGCCAATATCAACTACGTCCTGATTGCCGTCATCGGTGGCGTGCGCGTCGCGAACGGAACCATGAGTCTCGGTGATGTACAGGCCTTCATTCAGTACTCGCGTCAGTTCACGATGCCTATCACTCAAATTGCCAGCATTGTCAATCTCCTGCAATCCGGATTAGCGTCCGCAGAGCGCGTGTTTGAACTGCTTGACGAGCCTGAGCAGACACCCGAAACCGATCGGCCCGAAGCACTCGGCACCCGGAGAGGACACATTACCTTCGACGGTGTCTCCTTCCGCTATCTGCCAGATACACCCCTGATCGATTTTCTAACGCTAGATGCCCGCCCTGGCCAATCGATCGCGATTGTGGGACCGACAGGCGCGGGTAAGACGACGCTAGTGAACCTTCTTATGCGCTTCTACGAGATCGACGAAGGGACGATCAGCTTTGACGGTCTCGACATCCGAGACCTGCGACGCGACGACCTCAGAAGATCCTTCGGCATGGTGCTCCAGGACACGTGGCTGTTCGAGGGAACCATTCGCGACAACATCGCCTACGGCGCGCTTGAGCCGACAGATGACCAGATCATCAGGGCTGCCGAGGCAGCACATGTCGATCGAATTGTGCGGACCCTGCCGGACGGATACGACACGATCGTCGGGACCGAGGCGGCCAACCTGTCAACCGGCGAGCAGCAACTTGTCACGATCGCACGAGCGTTTTTGGCCGATCCTGCAGTTCTGATTCTCGATGAGGCCACCAGTTCGGTCGACACGCGGACGGAGGTCTTGATCCAGAAGGCGATGGCGGATCTACGCAAAGGGCGGACCAGCTTTGTCATCGCTCACCGCCTCTCAACAATCCGCGGTGCCGATGTGATTCTGGTGATGGATTCCGGGCACATCATCGAGACGGGAACCCACGACGAGCTCATTACTGCAGGCGGCTTCTACTACAACCTCTACAACAGCCAGTTCCTGGCCAGCTTCGACGATGATGCCGATAGCGGCACGAACTAACTGCCGCAGTTGCTCACACAACGCCTCTGAGCCGTCAGCCCGCCACCGTGGAATGGCGGCGACGGGTACGCTTGCCCGATGGCGACGAACTCACCCGACCCGTTCGACGGATTCGAGATCACTGACGACTGGGCAGATGGCGCGAGGAAGCGCGAGAAGTCAGCTCAAGAACGTGCGGACCGCTACGCGAAAATTAACCATGGCAACAAGCGTGAGGAAGCCGCCCGTAACGAGGAGATCACGCGTAAGCCAACCCGCCGAAAAGCGCGGTCAGCGAAAGTATGGCCGTGGCTAGCATTCGCTGGATTGTGCGCGATCGTCATTGGGCTTTCGTTCATTCTGTAGCGACACCGCTCCCCTTACAGAAGTACGCGCGATGCGCCGCCTGACCGAGCCACTCCCAGCTCGCGGCCGAATCACCTCTCTGGATGCTGTCCGGGGCGTGGCAGTTCTGGGTATTCTACCCATGAACGTTGTCGCATTCGCCTTGCTCGCCTCCGCCTACTTCAATATCAGCGGCCCCGGATCCGACACCTGGCTCGACTGGTCCATCGGCGTATTTGGCGAGGTATTCCTCGACCAGAAGTTTATGGCGTTGTTTTCGATGCTATTCGGAGCGGGAATCGTCCTGTTCGCTGAGCGCGCGGCGAGTAAGACTCAGCACCCTGTGCTCCTGAGCCTATGGCGGAATTTCCTGCTATTGATCATCGGCCTGCTACATGGCGTGCTGTGGGAGGGCGACATTCTTGCGGTCTACGCCGTCCTGTCTCCGGTGCTCCTACTCGTGCGCCACTGGCCGCGCGCCCTACTTTTGGCCCTGGGTGTCGGCGTCTACTCCTTATCTCCTGTCACCAGCATCGTCGGCCAATCTTTTGTCTCCGGTCCTTCTGATCTCAGCGGCTTCTGGACCGAAGACCAGAACATGACCGAGCTAGCCGAGTTCGTGTTGCTTGGGGACTCTTTCGCCCGAGCTTTGGGTGCGATGTTGATAGGTATCGCGCTCTACCGCATGCAGATCCTGCAAGGAAATCGCTCCCGGCAGTTCTTCCGCCGTATGGCCTTCTGGGGACTCGGTGTGGGAATTCCGTTGTCAGCGCTAGGGGCCGCGTGGGTGATCATCGAGGGGTTTTCGGTCGACGTTGCCCTCGTGGGTTCGATTCCAAATACCATCGCGACGATTCCGATTGCTCTGGGCTATCTGGCTGTCATCATTCTGTGGAACGCGGACAAGGAATCCACGTCGCGATCGATGATTCGCGCAGTGGGGCGGATGGCGCTCACAAACTACCTATCCCAAGCCGTGCTCGGGGTCCTGGTTTTCTCTCTGGCGCTGTCGTCACTCGATATCTCACGCACGGGCGCTGCATTCTTCGTCGCGCTGATGTGGGCGTTGCAGTTGTGGTGGTCGCCTACCTGGTTAGCCCGCTTCCGGTATGGACCGGTGGAGTGGCTATGGCGATCATGCACCTATCGGGCGTGGCAACCGCTGCGCCGCGAGAGGAACCAGGAGAACGCGACCTAGCTTTTTGGCCTCGCACCATCCTCGAATTCCTCACCTGACTCCTGTACATAGGAGTCTTCCAGTTCTGCGGCAGCTCCTTCAGCCTCAGCGCTCGTCTTGCCCGTCAGTTGGTGAACAGTGTCCGGTTCATATGGTGCGGGCGCAGCACGCGGGTCTTTAGTCGGTGGAGTGATCTTCGGAAGCATCCACACCATTGCCACGCCAGCGATAAGCACCATGACGGCGGATACCAATGCGGTGATGTGGGATGAGGACAAGAACGATTCGTACACGGCGGCAATTGAACTGTCAACGATCGACGGTGGGAGTCCAGCGTCTCCGGCTTTCCCGAACACTGCGACCGCGCCACCTACCGACTCCGACGCCGCATTCTTGGCCTCGTCAGGTACAGCCGCCGGGAGGTTGTCGAGAGTGGGTTGGATTCGGGATGCGAACTGT
>JBLHZE010000015.1:0-16710 GCA_047631015.1 Actinomycetes bacterium | reverse complement strand
GGAGGAACATGACGACGAACTCAGGGGAATCGTCGAACTGGCGCCAGTAGCCTTTGGAGGCGAGTCGATCTATATGTGCACCTACTGCCTTGCTGTGCGCCACGGCCGCATCATCGTCGATGACAGCTCTTGATTCATCGTGCTCCTTACCATGTATCCCGGTGGGCTGAATGTCGCCGAGTCCCCGTCGATCTGCCCGGATTAGTGCGTCCATTGGTACTTTGGCGTCAATCACGATCCTGCGTCGATCAGACAGGGTGATCACCATGTCGGGCCGCATTGTCGAATCGACACCGGTAACGGAAATTTGCTCGGAGAAGTCCACCCCGCGGGTCAGCCCAGCAACCTCGACGATGCGTCGTAACTGCATTTCGCCCCAGCGACCTCGGAATCCGGTGTTATTAAGCGCTTGCGCAAGGCGGCCGGTGTGGTCACGGAGGACATCGGAGGCATCGGCAATTCCTCGCAGTTGCTCGGATAGTTGTGCCTGACCGGAGGCATGTGTCGCCGTTAGTACATCGACGCGCTGGGTCAAGGCAGTCAGCGAATGCCCGACGTTCTCCCCCGCTCGGGTCTCGTTGGAATCAAGCTCGCGCGCGGATGGCGCTGCCCGCGAACCAATGACCAGTCCACCGACAAATCCGGCGACTGCGCCGACGAGAACTGCGATAACGGCGGCAAGGACCGCTTGATCCGACATACCCTCACCATGCCGCAGAGCTCTGACATTCCAGCAGTCCGTACGCTGTGATCTTGTGAGTCTCTCTATTGCAATCGTTGGTCTGCCCAACGTCGGAAAATCAACCCTATTCAACGCTCTGACGAGCAACAACGTTCTCGCGGCGAACTATCCGTTCGCCACGATCGAACCCAACGTCGGAATGGTTGGCGTTCCCGACCCCAGATTGCCAGTTCTTGCCAAGATCTTCGACAGCCAGCGGATTCTGCCTGCGACCGTGAGCTTTGTGGACATTGCTGGGATCGTCAGAGGTGCCAGCGAAGGCCAGGGACTCGGTAATAAATTCCTCGCCAACATTCGGGAGTCCGACGCAATCTGTCAGGTTGTTCGATCCTTCGATGACTCCGACGTCGTCCATGTGGACGGCAAGATCTCTCCTTCCGAAGATATCGAGACCATCAATACGGAGCTGATTCTGGCTGATCTTCAGACCCTCGACAAAGCGCTTCCACGCCTGGAAAAGGAAGCGCGCCTGAACAAAGAAGGCTCGGCGATACTTGCTGCGGCCGAGCAGGCGAAAACTGTGCTTGATGACGGAGAAACGGTTTTCTCCTCAGGTATCGACCGCGAACCTTTAAGCGAATTGTTCCTGCTGACCGCAAAGCCATTCCTGTACGTCTTTAACCTGGACACCGATCAGCTATCCGACACCGATCTTAGGTCGAGCCTGGCGGGCCTCGTCGCTCCGGCGGAGGCAGTTTTTCTGGATGCGAAGCTTGAGTCCGAACTGGTCGAACTAGATGCCGAAGATGCCGCAGAATTACTGCACGAGGCGGGTCAGGACGAGCCTGGCCTAGACATTCTTGCCCGTGCGGGGTTCGAAGCTCTTGGATTACAGACCTACTTGACGGCTGGCCCCAAAGAATCGCGTGCGTGGACGATTGATCGAGGTGCGACGGCTCCGGAGGCTGCAGGGGTGATCCACACGGACTTTCAAAAGGGCTTCATTAAAGCGGAGGTTGTCAGCTTCGAGGATCTTGTTGAGGCCGGATCAATGGCTGAAGCCAAGGCACACGGCAAGGTGCGTATGGAAGGCAAGGACTACGTCATGAGTGATGGTGACGTCACGGAATTTCGGTTCAACGTCTAATCTAGAGCGTTCTGGCAGGTCCGAGCACTAGTTGGGCAGCCTTAGTCCGCAGGTAGTCCGCAGGTAGTCCGCAAGACCCGCAGCTGAGGCCGTAACGTGACCTCCCGGATCGGCTCGTGTCCGGTCCTTAGATGTCCGGCCACAAGTGCGCACAGATGTTCAGCCTGCAACAAAAGCTCCCATGCCTTACTTGTGGTCTTTAGGTTTCGAGACAGAAGTACAGTGGTTTAGCTGCCGCAGCGGCAGTCTTCGCCACGATGTCGTGGGGGACGGTTGTGGCCGTCGTCGTGGCATTTGTTGTTTCCAATGTGGCCTGCCTGTTCCTGCCTAAGCGCGGGAACCATGCGATGGAACCATCCGACTCCTCCGCCACGCCATAGTCCGCAGGTAGTCCGCGGGCGCGGTGGTGGTCGGCAAAGGCGTGCGCTACTGCGCGTTTGTGTGTCAGACGGGCTGGTAGGGCAATAGATCCGCGTGCGGAGATGTAGGCGGCATCCTCGTGCCGTATGCGGTTTAATCCGAGTGTGATCCTTGCTATGTCTGTGACCATGTCCGCCCGTGCCAGCCGCGCCATCGGTGGGCTGTTTGCGGCGGCGTTAATTGCGGCAGGACTTGCGGGGTGTAGCTCGGACAGCGCTTCGGGTGACCCGGTTCCCTTAGTGTCCTCGCTCCTGGGCGCCACCGGGACCAGCCCGGCCGGGATTGCATTGGACGTTACGGGCAACGTGTACACCGCCAACCAGGGCTCGAATAATGTTTCCCGGATCACCGCCGCGGGAGAGGCCTCAATCCTGGGCGCCACCGGAACCAGCCCGGCCGGGATTGTGGTGGACGTTACGGGCAACGTGTACACGGCCAACCAGGGCTTGAATGATGTTTCCAAGATCACGGGTGGGGTTTCCACGATTCTGGGTACCACCGGCACCAGCCCGGTCGGGATTGTGGTGGATTCTTCAGGTAACGCGTACACCGCCAACAAAGGCTCGAACAATGTTTCCAAGATCACCTCTGCTCAGGTGCCCACGATTCTGGGTACCACCGGCACCAGCCCGGTCGGGATTGTGGTGGATTCTTCGGGCAATGTGTACACCGCGAACCGGGGCTCGAACAATGTTTCCAAGATCGCCCCCGCTGGGCTGTCCACGATTCTGGGCACCACCGGGTCCAGCCCGGTCGGGATTGTGGTGGATTCTTCGGGCAATGTGTACACCGCCAACAAAGGATCGAACAATGTTTCCAAGATCACCCCCGCTGGGCTGTCCACGATTCTGGGCACCACCGGGTCCAACCCGGTCGGGATTGTGGTGGATTCTTCGGGCAATGTGTACACCGCGAACCGGGGCTCGAACAATGTTTCCAAGATCACCCCAGATAGCTGACACGCGGGGCTCCCGAGTTCAAATTTGTGCGGGCACACAAATCGTCGTAATCCGGTAAATCGCAACGGCTTTCGGCTTCCACGTCGCCTAGTCGGCTCGAAAGGGTCGGAATCGGGGCTAACGGGGGCCACGGCGGATATGACCAGTCATGCGCGCATTGTGCACTCGCGCCACCGCCGGGGCAGGTGTCACCAGCGTGCGCTACTTACCGGAGAGCTCTTCGGCCAGGCGATCGATTTGGGTTGCCAACTCGATGTCGAGTTGCGTTAATCCGCCCTCGCTGTGGGTTGACAGCGCAAAAGTCACTTTGCGCCAGCGGATGTCGATATCGGGGTGGTGATCCATCGCTTCGGCGTCTGCGGCAACTGCACTCACCCCGCGGATCGCGGTTGGAAAGTCTGGAAACTCGATCGTTCGAGTGATGGATTCACCAACTCGCGCCCAGCTCCCAAGTTCGGCCAGTTGTCGCTCGAGTTCTTCGCCCTCTAGTCGTCGCGTCATGGATCCACTGTACGAGGTGTTGGCACGTTTCGCCACGGGTCTCAGATGCGGGGTAAACAGCGCTCGGCAGCCGAGCTGTCTACCAGCTGGGACTACGACACTGTGTGCCGTCATACGGTTATATTGTGCTGGTCTGCCCCCGTTCTCGTGAGCTGCAGATCTGGTGCCGACCCTCTGATTCATGGCGCGAGAGTCGATATTGCGCTGCAACGGGCAAGCGAAATTCGTCGGGTGTGACAATAGGGGGTGACTGAAACAACACTGCGAACTCGCGACGATATTCGAAACGTGGCGATTGTCGCCCATGTCGACCACGGTAAGACCACGTTGGTCGACCAAATGCTGCGCCAAACAGGTGCCTTTGCCGCCCACACGGAGCTCACGGATCGGGTCATGGATTCCATGGACCTTGAAAAGGAAAAGGGCATCACGATTCTGGCGAAGAACACTTCCGTTCACTACGACGGTCCAAGTTCGCCGGTGCCCGTCAATATCAACGTCGTGGATACTCCTGGCCACGCCGACTTTGGTGGAGAAGTAGAACGCGGACTGCAGATGGTGGACGGCATTGTCCTGCTCGTCGATGCCTCTGAGGGACCTCTCCCGCAGACTCGCTTCGTTCTACGCAAGGCTCTCGAGGCAAAGCTTCCGGTCATCCTCGTTGTCAACAAGACGGACCGCTCGGATGCGCGGATCGCCGAGGTTGTCGACGAGACCTACGAGCTCTTCTTCGACTTGGATGCGGAAGAGGGCCAGATTGATTTTCCAATTGTCTACGCCTCGGGTAAGGCCGGGAGGGCATCATCGGAGCGTCCAGCAGACGGTTCAATGCCTGATAGCGACGATTTGGAACCGCTGTTCGAGACCATCATGAAGACGATCCCGGCTCCGGTCTATGACGCGACCGAGCCGCTGCGCGCGCAAGTAACAAACCTTGATGCGTCGCCGTATCTAGGGCGCCTTGCTCTGGTTCGTGTGTACTCAGGGGAGCTTAAAAAGGGTGCACAGGTTGCTTGGTGCCGCTCCGATGGCGAAATCCACAAGGCGAAGATCGTTGAGCTGCTCGTAACCCGCGCCGTCGACCGCGTACCTGGTGAGTCGGCCGGGCCTGGGGATATCGTTGCTATTGCCGGATTCGCTGACATCAGCATTGGCGATACTTTGGCTGACCCAGAAGATCCCCGGCCGTTGCCCTTGATCAAGATCGATGAGCCGTCTATCTCGATGACGGTCGGGATTAATACCGCGCCGCTGGCCGGAAAGTCCGGGAACAAGCTGACTGCACGGATGGTGAAGAACCGCCTTGAGCAGGAGCTCATCGGAAATGTCTCGATCCGGGTACTCCCGACGGAACGGCCAGATACCTGGGAAGTGCAGGGTCGTGGCGAGCTGCAGTTGGCTATCTTGGTGGAGATTATTCGCCGTGAGGGATTCGAGCTAACTGTTGGGAAACCGCAGGTTGTCACCCGAGAGATCGATGGCAAGATCCACGAGCCAGTTGAGCGATTGACAATCGATGTTCCCGAAGACCATGTCGGCGTCGTCACAAGTATGCTCGGAGTTCGCAAGGCTCGGTTGGAGCAGATGGTGAACCACGGAACCGGCTGGGTTCGGATGGAATACCTCGTCCCCGCGCGCGGTCTGATTGGCTTCCGGACTGAGTTCCTCACAGAGACCCGCGGTACGGGAATGGCGCATCAGGTATTCGAAGGATACGAGCCGTGGTTTGGCGAGTTACGTACGCGTGCCTCGGGCTCGCTCGTTGCTGATCGCACCGGTGTCGTGACGAGCTACGCATCCTTTGCGGTTCAGGAGCGAGGGACTTTGTTCGTCGAGCCTGGCGTTCCGGTCTACCAGGGCATGATTGTCGGCGAGAATGCCCGAGCCGACGATATGGATGTCAATATTTGCCGCGAGAAGAAGCTAACGAACGTTCGCCAGGCGACCGGCGACGAGCTAGAACGGTTGGCGCCACCACGCAAGATGGGACTTGAGCAAGCGCTGGAGTTCTGCCGCGAAGACGAGTGCATTGAAGTTGTGCCAGATGCAGTGCGGATCCGGAAAGTCATGCTTGATGTGAATGACCGCGCGAAGGTACGGTCTCGGGCGAAGCCACCCAAGCAGCCAAAGGCTTCCAAGTAGGCTGCGCCGGTCTGCATCGCACCTAGCGGATCGGAGCTACTGGGGCTTCGTCGCTGGTTTTCCTGGTTCTCGCTCTAGCATTCGGCGGCGGAGCGTGTCGTAGATCGGTTCGCTCTTCATGACGGTTGTCGTCAGCACAGCGAAGGCACACGCTAACAGCGACGGCACCAGCAACTCGGTCGTCGCGGCCATCTCGGCAACGATGACGATACCGGTTAGGGGTGCGCGCACGACAGCGGCGAAGAAGACGGACATCCCAACAACGGCGAATGCCGTGACATTCAGCGACCCCGGAGACAGCGCATTGATCGAGCCGGCAAAGAGGGCGCCGCAGAGCGCACCGAGCGCCAGCAGTGGTGCGAAGAGTCCACCAGGAGTGCCCACCGAGTAGGACAGCGGCCCAAGGAGCCACCGCACGACAAGGATTCCTAGCACTGCCCAGAGCCCAGGGCTTGCTGAGATCATCTGCTGCGTGATGTTGGTGCCGCCACCAACAAGATTGGGCGCGAACCACGCAATTCCGCCGATAAAGGCCCCGACGAGTGCGGCCTTTACCAGGAGCGGAATCCGTTTGATCGAGTCGAAGGCATCCATGAACCAGACCACGGTCAGGTTGTAGAAGGCACCAAGTAAACCAACAATCACGCCGAAAATAGCGAATCCCAGGAAAGCCAGAGCGGAGTAGGAAGTGACATCGCCAACGAGGAATGATGCTTTGTCTCCCAGTACCGAGCGGGAGATCGTGATTGCCGTCGCTGTTCCGATTAGCGTTGGAATCACCAGACGCAACCGAAAAGACTTTGTGAGCTCCTCAAAAACGAAAATCGACCCGCCGGTCGGAGCATTGAAGGCCACGGCGAGACCGGCTCCGGCGAGAGAGGCTTCCATCGAATAGCTGGAGAGGCGGTCCAGGCCAAGCATTCGCCCAAGCTTACTTCCGATGGAGGCGCCCATCTGAACGAGCGGGCCCTCCCGGCCCAGCACCATACCTGCGCTAATACCGAGAACACCACCAATAAACTTCACCGGCAAGATTCGGACAGATTCGGGCTCGAGCTGCCCCTTCATCGCCGCCTCAACCCGTTGGACGCCAGATCCGCTGGCCTCGGGAACCTTTACCACCATTGCGCGCGCAATAGCGACGCAAACTGCGGCGGTGAATACGGGGATGAGAATTCCCATTACTGGTGGGAGCGGTAATTCTTTAGCCCATCCGACGAGGTCGACTCGCGTTCGATCACCTTCGATCAGCAGCCACCGGAAGGCACTGCCTAGGACCCCGACGAGTGCGCCACCGATGAGCCCGAGCACGGCCAAACCAAGAAGTACCTGGCGCTCATCGGCCAAGTCATCATCGTCTTGGGACACGGTGATTGGCTGTTTGTCTGGCGGTTCCACTAGCTAGTGATACCGCAGTCGTGTGGGATGTTGCATTGGGGAGCTCCTTCGGTCATGAATATCCTTACGCCAGGTCAACGAGAATCTGCTATTTTCCGATTGTGGCGACCATAATCGCCTTAATCGTATGGAGGCGGTTTTCTGCCTCATCGAAAGCAATGTTCGCATCGGATTTGAAGACATCCGTCGTCACCTCAAGGCCATTGGTCATACCGGTCTTCTCAGCGATTTCTTTTCCGACCTCAGTATTCAGGTCATGGAACGCCGGTAGGCAGTGGAGGAACCTGACGTGTTTTTTCCCGGTCTTGTCTAGTGCACTCTGATTCACCTGGTAGGGAGTCAGCAACTTGATGCGTTCGTTCCACACCTCGGCGGGCTCACCCATCGATACCCAGACATCCGTTGCAACGAAGTCCGAACCCTGAAGTGCCTCGTCGGGATCGTCGGTCAGGAGGACGCGCGCGCCAGATTCCTCGGCACGGGCGTGGGCCTCGGCCTGGACCTCTGCGCTGGGCCATAGACTTTTCGGAGCCGCGATCCGAACATCAGCTCCCATGATCGCGCCCATGGTGAGTAGTGAGTTGCCCATATTGGACCGAGCATCGCCCATGTAGGTATACGAGATTTCCTCGATTGGCTTTCCCCGGGACCATTCCTGCATGGTGAGGAAGTCAGCCAGCATCTGGGTGGGGTGCCACTCGTCGGTCAGACCGTTCCAGACCGGCACTTCCGAAGCTGCAGCAAGCTCCTCAGCGGATGCATGGGAGAAGCCACGGAACTGGATTCCGTCATAGAACCGCGAGAGCACTTTTCCGGTGTCTTCGATGGATTCCTTGGCGCCGATATGTGACCCGTCAGGTCCGAGGTAGGTGACGTTCGCTCCCTGCTGCTGGGCACCCACTTCGAATGCACAACGTGTTCGGGTAGAGGCCTTCTCGAAGATGAGGACGACGTTTTTACCGATCATCGTTGGCTGTTCAGTGCCGTTGTAATGACCGCGCTTGAGATCTCCAGATAGATCCAGCAGGTACATCAGCTCATTCTTGGTAAAGTCGAGTTCTTTTAGAAAGTCCCGAGACTTGAGATTGACGGCCATGATCTTTTCCCTCGATAGTTGGCTCTCGCTTTTTCGGTCCGGCGTCGGTTCCTGCTGGGGGCGTGCTAGATCACGGCATCTCGCTCGATCGGGCAACTCATACAGCGAGGTCCGCCCCGGCCCCGGCCCAGTTCGTCTCCTTTGATGGTGACAACCTCGATGCCGTTGTTGCGCAGGTACGTGTTAGTCGTCGTGTTTCGCTCGTACCCAAAGATGACGCCGGGTTCCACGGCAAGGAAGTTTGCTCCATCGTTCCATTGCTCGCGCTCGGCGCCCCGGCGGTCGATTGGCGTCTTTAGGGCATGGATTTTTTCTACTTCCATCGCCTCCGCGAGCGCAATAAAGAGGTCATCGTTTTCTTTGAGCGTGTAGGCCCCTCCGTCATTTTCTTTGGTCAACGTGTAGTTGCGCAAATGCTCTGGGAAGTACGGGTAGACGCAGAACTTGTTCTTATCGATCATCGTCATTGCGGTATCCAGGTGCATAAATGCGTGAGTCTTGGGCAGTTCCACCACGATGACCTTGTCGACCTGGTTTTCGGGGTCGCTGAAGTACCCGTTTACCAGCATGCCGATCCCTTGCGCAGACGAGCGCTCGCTCAACCCGATCATGACGGTCCGGTTGCCAACTACCAGGATGTCCCCGCCCTCGATTGTTGCCGGTTGATGATCGCCATCGTCATTGCCATACCAGAACTTGAGACCGGCATCGGCGAACATCGGGTGGAAGTTCCAGATCGTTCGGGAGTTTAGGATCTCGCGTCGCCGCGCGATCTTCGCCATCGGATGAACGGATAGGCCGTTGTACGCAAAGGCCGTATTGTCGCGCTGAAACAGGTGGTTCGGCAGCGGGGTGAGGAGAAAGTCGTCGTTGTCGAGTTCGTCCCACCATAGGTTCGTGTGGGCGGGAACGTCTAGGTCACTTTTGACGATCCCACCGATCATAAATTGCGCGAGGTCGCGGCCGCTCAGATCCGAGGCGAACATGCGCTCGCGCAGTGGCTCCATGAGTTGATAGCCGACTTTCTCGGGGGTCGCGATTCGCGAATAGAGCCATTCCCGCCCTTCCGGGACGTCTAATGCCTCGCCGAGTAGCTCGTCGAACAGGTGAACAGTCACACCCTTGGCTCGCAGTTTGGCGACAAAGGAGTCGTGTTCCTCGCGGGCAGATGCGCCCCACATTACGTCGTCAAAGAGCAACTCGAAACAGTTGTTCGGAGTGAGTCGTTCCAGCTCAAGTCCCGGTCGATGAAGAATCACTTGTTTCAGTTTCCCGACTTCAGAATCAACATGAAAGCTCATAGTCGTGCCCTTCTATTGGTGGGAACAAAGTCCTGGTCTTGGCGGAGAATTGTCAAAGAACTGGTGACTGGGAGACCGCATGTCATCACTCGATTCCGGTCGCAGCCGTGGTGACGACGGTGCCTGCCGTTTGGTTGATCAGGTCATCTAGCTGATCCAACGAGCCAATCACGGCGGGGTGCCCGGTTGCGCGCGCGAAGTCGCACACGGCCTGTACTTTCGGTCCGATTGAGCCGGCTGAAAAGTGGATTTCCTCGAGGGCATCGGGGTTCGCGCGCCGAATGACTCGCTGGTCGTCGGTACCCCAATCGAGATACACGCCATCGGTGTCGGTCGCGATGATGAGTAGATCAGCCGAGACGTCTCTGGCTAGAACCGACGATGCGACGTCTTTGTCGATGACCGCTTCAACACCCACTAGCTTGCGAGTACCTGGTTCGTACATCGTCGGAATTCCGCCTCCGCCGGCGCAGACCACGACGGTGTCGGCGGCGAGTAGCAGTTGAATGGGACGGATTTCGAAGACTCGTTGCGGGGCCGGCGAAGGAACGACACGACGCCAAGAATCACCGTCCGGCTTGACGGCCCACCCATGGTCGGCGGCGAGCTGTTGAGCCGTGGCCCTGTCATATACCGGTCCAACGAACTTCGTTGGATCCGCGAAGGCGGGATCTGTCGGATCGACCTCGATCATGGTCAGCAGAGTGGCGAGGTGCTTCTCCATCGGCAGCAGGTTGCCAAGTTCTTGTTCGATGAGATAGCCGAGCATGCCCTCGGTTTGAGCACCCATTACATCAAATGGATAGGCAGTCTCTGCGTCGTAACTGGCGGCTTGTAGTGCGAGCATCCCTACTTGCGGCCCGTTGCCGTGAGTGATCACCAACTCATGGTCGACAGTCACTGGCGCGAGCGCTTTACAAGCGATCGCCACGTTTGCTCGCTGGCGCTCGACCGTCATCGGCTCACCTCGTCGGGCCAAGGCATTTCCGCCTAGCGCTACGACTATTCGCATTGTGCCTACTCTCGATCGGGTCGAACTCGGCGCTTGCTATTGCGGTTGGTCTGCGCTGACAGTCAGGTCCGAGCTGTCTCCTCGCCGATGAGGCCAGTGGCTTGGGGTAGTCGGAGGGTCTCACCAATTTTCTTGGGCGAGGGTGACGTGGTTTTTTCCTTGACGTCTGTCACGATCCCCCTTAGTCAGTTACCGGACGTGACGTAACTCGCTCTTGTCGCAATCGGTCAATGAGCGAAGATGACGAATTTCCGTCCCCCCGGTCATGTTTACCCTTCCACTTTGGCCAGGCTCAGGCAACCCACGGAATCGCCTCATGGGGGTACCTCGAGCAGTGAAGACTAAATACCCCCGGTTCCCGCTGCGTGCGGTGGCGCGACACCCAAAACCTGCGCTAGGAATTCCAGTTCGAGGAGTTGGAGGTTCTGTGCGACCTCGACCTGAGGTGTCATATGTGTGACGTTGCTGAGGGGGATGAAGCTATGTGGCCGCCCCGATGCGGTCAGCACGGAACTCAACTGCAATGAGTGAGCCACAAGGACGTTGTCGTCGGCCAAACCATGAATGATCATGAGTGGTCGTGAGAGGTCTTTTGCGAGTCTGAGCAGCGACGATCTCTCATACCAATCGAGCTGTTGGTTGGGGTCGCCCAGGTAGCGTTCGCTGTAGGCGGTGTCGTACAGCCGCCAATCGGAGACCGGCGCCCCGGCCACGGCTGCCCGGAAGATGTCCGGTCGCGACAGCACGGCCAAGGCAGCCAAGTAGCCACCGAAGGACCATCCCGTGATGCCGACACGAGACGAATCGATGTCGGCGGGGTAGCGCTGTGCGATAGCAGTGATGACATCAATTTGGTCCGCGAGCGCCAGGCTTGCTAAGTCGCCTTTGATGGCGCGCTCAAATTCTGGACCACGCCCGGGGCTACCTCTGCCGTCGGCGATCACCACCGCGAAGCCTTGGTTGGCCAACCACTGGGCGTGTGCGAACGCGCGACCGATCCTCAGCACCCGTTGAGCATGCGGCCCACCGTACGGGTTCATGATCACTGGTAGCTGCGCCGATCCAGGTTGGTGATCCTGCGGCCAGACGACCACTGTGTTGAGGTCGCGACTCCCAACCGTGACTAGTTCATGGTGCAGGCCAATCGGTGGCCGCATCGCTAAGGAATCGAGTTCCAGGATGGCCAATGGTGCGTTGTCACCGGGCGCCCAATAGGAGATCACGCGATGCCAGTCCAGCGAGCTGAACTCTGTGCTGGCTGTCACCAGAGTGTTTTTGGTCCAAAGGCCAGTATGAAAGCCACCTGTCGGTGTCAGCCAGGTCGGTAGGCCGGCGGAAGATACGAATACCAGCGCCGAGCTTGGTGCCGCAGTTGCGACGCTCAGCAGGAGGCCTTCGGGGTTCGTGCTCAAGACGGCAGTGACATTTGCAGTCGGATCAAGCGTTAGCGGCTCACCATCTATCGCGATAACCTCACGCTCACCGTCCCGCAGCGTCGTGATCAAGCGTCGCTGGGCATCCCAACACGGCGTCCCCGGCAGGTCGGACACCCATCGATCATCGTGATCGCTCGCGACTTCCGTCACCGAGCCACAATCGAGGTCGATCTCGTAGGTTGCGCTGTTCTGCTGCGATCGGTCGTACAGGGTGGCCAGCGGCGGACCGAATTGGGACCACGAGACGGAGACGAGGTACTCCCACTTCTCGGTATCCCAGTCAACGAGCTGGCGGGCTCCGTCGACCGGTATCAGCCAGAGGCGGACACGTGGATTCGCTGTGCCAGCGGCCGGATACCGGATCTTCCGCGGTTCGGTTTCGGGGTTTGACGGATCACTAATGAACCGCGTCGCCACGTCCGAGTCGTCGACCTCCTCCACGAGCAGTGATTGCCCGTCAGGTGACCACCAGAAGCCGCGGATTCGGTCGAACTCCTCAGCGGCCAGGAAGTTCGCTGTTCCCCACGAATGGTGAGGACCCTCAGCTAGTGCCAGACAGACCTCGTTGGCCCCATGGATATCCGCGACATAAAGCGAGCGGTTAGCGACCCACGCCACGTGTGTTCCGGTCGGATCGACCCGTGGATCGATGACAGGGCCGGTCACGGCAACCAGTTGGGCAGACTCGGCGATCAGATCGGCCACGCCCAGGGCCCCTGATAGCGAGAAGGTTGCCGTGGTGACGTCGCGATCGGTGGCGTAGCTGACGATTCCTGAGCCGCTTTCGCGGAGCCGTTCCCGCCTGGTTAGCTCGTCGGCTGACAGATTCGCAGCAGTCGCTGACAACTGCGCCGGATTAGCGACCACGCGGGCGGGCGCTTCAGCGTCGACTTGGACGCACATTAACCTCTTTTCGCTGTCCTGCGGGCCGGTCGATTGGAGAAACACGACCCGCTGACCGTCTGCCGAAATCGAGAAGTTGGTCGGGGCGCCATTGGTGAATCGAGCGGTGAGGGCAGCCAGGCGGGGGAATGAAGTCATTGATTCGGTCACCTGCGAATAGTCTCGCAGTTGCACACCTCGTTACCCTCTCACCATGAGTATTGACGCTGCCCGTCGAATGATGTTGGTTCATGCCCACCCTGACGATGAGACCATCGGGTCTGGAGTCACGATGGCTCGCTATGTCAGCGAGGGTGCCCATGTCGCTCTCGTTACGTGCACGCTAGGCGAGGAGGGCGAAGTACTTGTCGCCGATCTCGAGCACATCGGGGTCAATGGCGAAGACCGGCTAGGCGATCACCGCATCGTCGAACTTGGCAAAGCAATGACCGCTTTGGGGGTCTTGGACTGGCGCCTACTCGGCGAACCAGGTCGATACCGAGACAGCGGGATGGTCGGCGAACCAAGTAACGAGCGAGACGGCTGCTTCTGGCGAACAGATCTGCTTGAGGCAGCGCTGGAGCTCGTGCCGGTTATTCGGGAGCAGCGCCCACAGGTTCTCATCACCTACGACGATTTCGGTGGCTATGGACACCCAGACCACATTCAGGCGCATCGAACGGCGATGTACGCGGCGCAGTTGGCGGCAGCCCCCACATTCCGACCGGAGCTAGGCGAGGCCTGGGATGTACCGAAGATTTACTGGACGGCGATCCCGAAAGCCATGATTCGCAAAGGGATCTTGGCGCTGCGGGCCGCCGGAGATACCAGCGAGATGTCCCAGATGGATCCCGACGAGATTCCGTTTGGGGTTGATGATGCTCTCGTGACGACGCTCATTGACGGGTCTGACTTCTTGCCGAATAAGGTGACGGCGATGCGTTCGTATCCCACACAGATCAACATGGAAAGCGGCTTCTTCTCGTTCGCAGAGCTCGAAAATAGCCCAATGGGAGTCGAGGCCTTTCGGCTCATCAAGGGACCCATCGGGAAATTGGACGATACCGGCCATGAGACGGACCTATTCGCCGGACTCGACCTCATTCGATGACTCGGCTTCCGCTGACCTCGGAGGCCTTCCGAGAGGTGGCATCGCGGTATGCCACGGGGGTGGTCGTGGTCACCACTCGGTCCGACGGGTTTGACCATGCGATGACGGCAACCTCGTTCACGACGGTCTCGCTGGATCCAATGTTGGTGCTGGTCTGTGTCGAGCAAGACACGCGGTTCCACGATGCCATGTGCCCGGACGGCCCGATTGGGCTCGATCCAGATGGACACGCGTGGGCAGTAAATGTTCTCGCGGCGACGGAGCAGACCGCCGCTGGTTGGTTTGCGACGAAAGGCAGACCGTTGCACGGTCAGTTCGGTCGATTTAGGCACACCAGGGGGGATCTAACGGGAAATATCCTGTTGGACGACGCGCTAGCGGCGATGGAGGTCCGGACGATCTCTACGCAGTCATTTGGAGACCACACCGTTGTCATCGGACAGGTGTTATCCCTGCAGGTTTCCAGCGATCACGTTGATGAGGACAGCGAGCGCAGCAGCGATTGGCCGCTTGCTTATTGGGCGCGCCGATACCGGAATTTGGCCCACTAGTCGACGTAACATGGAGGTCGCCTTATTTTCTCACCTTCGGTTCCGGTCAGTACGACCATTGTGATCGAGTTAGCGGGTCGTGTATCGCGCTCCTCGGAGCGTCACGTGGTTGAGGTTGTTCGGCGACCGAATGTTTCGTTGGCCGTTTGGAGTGACTGTGTCGAGCTTGTTGTCCCCACCCGAATGGGCTGGCTCGGACGATGGTGACAAGCCTGAGGAACAGTCAGTTCGTCGCTTCGGTGGTAGCGGAGGCGGCGAGTCGGGTTACCTGCGCCGTCGGCGGATCGTCCGGATCGCAGCGCTGATTGCATTCTGGTTTGCCGCTATGGCGTTCACCCTCATTGCGCTTGGCGGATCCAAGATTCCCGATGGTACGGTCGTCCGAGGTGTGGAGATCGGCGGACTTGACCGCCAGAGTGCGGTGAACAAACTGACCGCGCTCTTAGAGCAAGAAGCCGTCGAGCCGTTATCTGTGAAGGTGCTCGACACGACGACGGAACTCGAACCTAGTGCGCTGGGTTTGTCGGTCAACATTCCCCTGACCGTCGATTCGGTGATGACGAGCCGTATCAATCCGGTCGACACGGTTCGTGGCTTCCTAGGTGGGGGCGAAAGACCGCTCGTTCGCAGTGTTGACCAGCCACTCCTTGACCAAAAGCTGGATGAGTTAGCTGCTAAGTACAGCCGTAGTTCGCAGGAGCCGGAGATCACGTACGTCGGTACAACTCCTGAGCTAACCGAGCCTGTCGTCGGAGCCTCGATTGATCACGAGGCTGCAGCCGAGACAATTGTGGGTAGCTATTTGCGTACGCCGGAACAAATTGACCTCCCGCTTGTGCAGAACCCTCCGAGTGTGTCTTTGGAGCAGGTCGAAGGCGTACTCAGTGGGGCAGCGACGCAGGCAGTATCGGCACCGATCACCGTCCGGGCAAGCGATGTCGAGGCAATCGTCGACCCGACCGAGATAGCCGCAGCGCTTAAGTTTCAGGTAGCGGATGGGTCGCTGAAGCCGGTGGTTGATGGAAGTCTGATTCACGATGCCCTAGCGCCGGAACTGAAAAAAGTTGATACTCCCGCCAGGGATGCCACGTGGGATGTGTCTGGTGGGACACCCGTTTTGGTCCCTGCCCAGATCGGAAATGGCGTGACCGACGATCACATCTCTGAGGCGATCACCGCTGCCATCGGCGAGTCAGGCGATGCGCGAATAGTAGATATGAAGCTTGGCACGATCGAACCAACTCTGACGACTACAGCTGCCGCTGCGTTGAACGTGACCGAGAAGATCTCAGCGTTTAAGCAGGATTTCTCGTATGCCGCCTATCGAGTGCAGAACATCGGCGGCGCAGCAAAGAAGATTAATAAAACACTGCTACTTCCCGGCGAGACTTTCTCGATGAATGACACCGTCGGCGAGCGAACTAAGGCGAATGGCTTCACAACCGGATTTATTGTCGGAGAGGGTGGCCGGTTCGCCGAAGATTTTGGTGGCGGTGTCTCGACGGCAGCGACGGCCCTTTGGACGGCAGCGTTCTATGGCGGGCTGGAAAGCGTCGAACACGGTTCGCATCTGTTCTGGATTTCTCGGTATCAGCCGGGGCTCGAGGCAACCGTTGCGTGGGGTCAGTTGGACTTGAGATTTCGGAATAACACCCCTGGGGGCGTCTTTATTACGAGCAAGATGACGAATCAGTCGATCAAGTTCACCATGTGGGGGACCAAGCAGTACGACAAGGTTAAGGCCGTCTCGGGTAAGAAGGAGAACGTCACGGCGTTCAGCAAGGAGACGGTTTCTGGACCCAACTGTATTCCTCAAAACGGCGTTCGAGGATTCGGTATCTGGGTAGATCGAGTGATGTCAAAGAAGGATCAAGAGGACGTCACGGAGCGGTTCTACACCTCATACATTCCCGCTGCGGCCGTGACCTGCGTGGGCGGCACGTAGACGCTTGGGGCGAGGTGAGTAGAGATAGTAGCTTGCCGCGGCATAGGGTAGGGCGGTAATCCGTTCGATCGGTGTGGCGTCGGGTAAGCCCACCTCAGCGCAAGACAGGAGTTAGGCAGTGACCTAC
>JBLHZE010000014.1:0-17159 GCA_047631015.1 Actinomycetes bacterium | reverse complement strand
TCGTGCCCGGGTGGACCAAGCCGATCGTCATCGGACGCCACGCATTCGCCGATCAATACCGCTCAACAAACTTCGTGGTTCCGGGCGCAGGGAAGCTCACCATGACCTTCGTACCCAAAGACGGATCGGAGCCGATGGAGTTCGATGTCTTCGACTTCCCCGGTGGCGGTGTTGCCATGGGCATGTACAACCTCGACGATTCCATCCGTGACTTCGCCCGAGCCTCAATGCGCTACGGCCTGAATCGCAACTACCCGGTCTACTTATCAACCAAGAACACGATCCTCAAGGCCTATGACGGCCGCTTCAAGGATCTGTTCCAAGAGATCTACGACGACGAGTTCAAGGCTGAGTTCGAGGCGGCTGGACTGACCTACGAGCACCGACTGATTGACGATATGGTCGCTGCCGCCATGAAGTGGGAGGGCGGCTACGTCTGGGCCTGTAAGAACTACGATGGCGACGTTCAGTCCGACACCGTGGCGCAGGGCTTCGGGTCTCTAGGGCTGATGACCTCGGTGCTCATGACGCCCGACGGCCAGACGGTTGAAGCAGAAGCAGCACACGGCACCGTGACTCGTCACTACCGTCAGCACCAGCAGGGGAACCCGACCTCGACGAACCCGATCGCCTCGATCTTCGCCTGGACGCAGGGTCTGTCACACCGTGGGCGGATGGATGCCACACCGGCGGTCACCGAGTTCGCCAGGACTCTCGAGCGCATCTGTATCGAGACCGTCGAGTCGGGCAAAATGACGAAGGATCTCGCACTACTCGTCGGACCAGACCAGCCGTTCCTGACGACCCAAGAGTTCCTCGCCGCAATCGACGAGAACCTGCAGGCGGAGCTCACCGGCTAGTGTGGCTGTCCGTCAGGCCCATGACGCTCGTGCCGGTGCTGAGGTCGTTGTCGGCGGCAGAGGCCTGTCCCCTTAAAAGGGGACGTGAGCTTCCCACGTAGCGGTGATGCGACTTTCGCTGGTAGAGCGGTCTTCTTCAGTTCGGACTCGCGTGCCAAATTCGATCTAGGTAGTCCTGGATCGAGCGGTCAGAAGAGAAGTACCCCGAACGAGCCACGTTGAGAATTGCCCGCCTGTTCCACTCTTCTTGATCACGGTAAAGTACGTCGACTTCTTCTTGGGCGTCAATGTAGGTGCGATAGTCGGCCAGAACCATGAACGGATCGTCGTCAAGGAGATGACCGAGTACTGATCTGGCCGCGGGTGCGACGCCCGAAGCAAGTTCACCAGACATCAAGAAGTCGATAACTGACTTCAGTTCAGCGTCAGACTCGTAGTAGTTACGTGGCCGGTAGCCCTCATTTTGTAGCGCCGTTACGCGGTCCACATCGAGCCCGAAGAGGAAGAAGTTCTCTGCTCCAACCAGATCTCGGATCTCGACATTTGCGCCGTCGAGAGTACCGATAGTTAATGCGCCGTTGAGCGTGAACTTCATATTTCCAGTGCCAGAGGCTTCTTTACCAGCCATTGAAATCTGCTCGGAGAGCTCCGCTGCCGGAACGATGTCTTCGTTCAGAATCACGTTGTAGTTTGCTGGGAATGCGATGGTGAGCTTCTCCCGAGTCGCTGGATCAGCGTCGAGGGCGCGGCTAACGCCAAGAATTAGTTTGATTGTCTCTTTGGCCATCCAGTATCCCGGTGCGGCCTTGGCTCCAAAGATGATAGTTCGCGGAACCAGATCAGCTGATGGATCTGCCTTCAGCCGTCGGTACATCGTGACCACATGAAGCAGCTTCAGGACCTGTCGCTTGTATTCGTGCAGCCGCTTCACCATCACGTCGTACATAGTGTCTGGGGAAATAATGATGCCGTCGCGATGCGACAGGGTGTGTGCCAGGCGCACCTTGTTGTCATATTTGATTGCGGCAAACCGGTCGCGAAAGGAGGAGTCGTCGGCAAATGGCTCAAGGCCGCGTAACATCTCGAGGTTTGTTAACCAGCCCTCGCCCACAGTCTCAGTGATCAGTTCAGATAGTCCAGGGTTTGCGATCCGCATAAACCGGCGGGGAGTGACGCCATTCGTCACGTTGGTGAACTTCTCGGGTTCGAACGCAGAGAAATCGGCGAGGACGCGGTCCCGTAGGAGCTGACTTTGCAGTTCCGCAACTCCGTTAACCTTGCTCGATCCGACGACGGCTAGGTGAGCCATTCGAATACCGCGGAATGGCTCTTCCTGGATCAGCGACATCCGTGAGAGGAGCCCGCTGTCGCCAGGGTGCTTCGCTGCCACTTTGGCCAGGAACCAATCATTGATCTCATAGATCAACTCCATGTGGCGGGGTAGGAGGCGGCTCAATAGATCCAGCGACCAGACCTCTAACGCTTCCGGCAGGAGGGTGTGGCAGGTGTAGGCGAAACACTTTCGAGTCAGTTCCCACGCCCGGTCCCAAGGTAGTTTGTAGTCGTCAACAAGTAGGCGAAGTAGTTCCGGGATGCTGATGACCGGGTGAGTGTCGTTGAGCTGGAAAATTACTCGATCTGGCAGGTCCTGAATATTGAACCCGTCCGGTGTCCCGTGCTCAATGAAGTCGCTCAGGGATGCCGCGCTGAAGAAGTACTGCTGGGATAGCCGTAGCTCCTTACCCTTCTCCGTTGAGTCCTCTGGGTAGAGCACTTTGCTCAGCGCCTCGGCCTCAACCTGCGCGCGCACCGCCGCCTGGTAGTCGCCAGCATTAAAGATTTCGAGATCAAACTCATCGGGGGAGGAGGCCGACCACAGTCGCAGCGTATTGACGCTGCCATCGCCGTACCCGGGAACGAGGTAGTTGTACGGAACAGCCGAGACATGCCGGTCCGGTATCCAGGTTCGGGCAAGCCGCCGATCCGGGTCGTCGCCGGCTTCGACGCGACCGCCAAAGCCGACCGTTTGTGCCATCTCGGGGTGAGCAAACTCCCAAGGGTTACCCATCGAGAGCCACTTGTCGGGAACTTCTACTTGATGGTCATCAACGAATGTCTGGCGAAAAATGCCGTACTCGTAGCGAATCCCGTACCCGATCGCCGGAATCCGCATCGTGGCCAACGAGTCGACGTAGCACGCTGCGAGCCGCCCAAGACCGCCGTTTCCCAGACCTGGTTCGGGCTCAGCCTTGGCTATTTCGTCGAGGTCGAGGCTAAGTAGTGCCAGACCCTCGCGGACTGGTTCCTCGATGTCCTGGGCTACGAGCGCGTTAATCAACTGCGGTCCCAGTAGATACTCTGCCGAGAGGTATGCGACGACTTTCGGCGCATCATCGTTCCCGCGCGATAGACCCTTAAGCCAGGTGTCCATTAAGTGGCGTCGCACTAGCCTGGCAAGGGCTTGGTACTTATCGTTCGCCGTTGCGCGCCGCAGATCGATACCTTGGCTATGGGTTAGCACATCAATGAACCCGTCAGCGATGTCTTGCGCGCTGGGCCGAGTCTGCTTGCTTGAAGAGCCTGGTGGCATCGTCACGTAGGGCCTTACCTTCGTCTCAGGGCTAGCTAGCCGGGTGGCGTCACCTAAGTAGTGGGTGCGAACGGGATTAGCGCCCAGTGGATACTACGCGGAAAGCGAGTCAGTTTGTCACTGCTATAGGACAGTCTGCCGGTAATGAACCAGCCGCGCATCTTTCGAGAGGACAAGGATCGCGGTTGAAACCTACCCCCAAGGGACGACTTACGACGGGTTCGGTGTCATTTTCACCACTGTCTGATGTGCTGAGGACTCCAAAGCTGCCTCGATGATGCGTAGTGCCTCCAGCGGTTGAGAAGGGTCAACGGGAATAGGGCCCGTTTGGTTGATCGCGGCCACCAGTTGAGCGTAGAAATCTAGGTAGCGACCCGCCATCGTCGGGACCGCGGAGGTGACACCGTTGATATCGGTCAGCACTCCCCAGTCGGATCGAGGCACTTCGCCCCAGTCGTCCTTCCGGTCGGGGTCGGGCATATCTCCGGCGCGTAGGGAAGCTTCTTGGACATCGAGGCCGTGCGTGACATATGCGCCCTGGGTGCCCAGTACGCGAAACCTTGGCCCAAGATCGGCGGCAATCGCTGAAGCGAATAGGTGAGAGCGGACACCGCTGACGTGAGTGAGCGCAACGAATACATCGTCATCGCTCGTGGCCCGCGCGCGAGTCGTGTCGACTTCGGCATAGACCGATTCCACGGGACCAAATAGCTGTAGTGCCTGATCGATGATGTGGGGCCCTAAGTCGAAGAGCAGACCGCCACCCTGTGCGGGTTTACTGCTCTCGCGCCACCCACCCTTGAGGTTAGGCCGCCACCTTTCGAATCTGGATTCAAATCGAGCGACCCGACCTAGGGTGCCGTCGGCGACAAGCGCAGCGACTGTAAGGAAGTCTCCGTCCCACCGGCGGTTCTGGAATACGGTGAGGAGGACCCCGGAACGTTTTGCGAACTCGATAAGGTCCACTGCCTCATTCACACTGATTGCGAGAGGCTTGTCGACGACCACGGCGATCCCACGGGAGATCGCGTCCCGAGCAATCGGAGCGTGGGTGGTATTCGGGGTCGTGATGACAGCCACATCGATGCTCGTTGACTCGAATAGGTCTTGCGCTGACCCGAATACCTGAACTCCGGGGTAGGTCTCGAGCGCGTGCTGTACTCGCTGGGCGTCGCGGGAGACGATTGCGGACAACCGTATTCCGGGGGTTGCTGAGATTAGCGGCGCGTGGAAGACCAACCCTGCCAGTCCATAACCAACAATCCCTACGCGCAGGTCATCACTCATCCGTGTACTCAATCAGGTATCGATGGATATCGCGCACTTCGCAACTCTGAGGAGCTCGGGACTGAACTACCGCAAGTCCGTCAGCACGGCTGCCGCAGCCCGCCGGCCACTTATCAGTGCTCCTTGGATACTTGGCGTGTCCCGGTGGTCTCCAGCGATGTATTTCCCCTCACCGAGGCGAACGTCTTGGCGGATCACTAGCGGGGAGGGTTTGCGTGGCAGGGCGTTTGGAATCACGAACTTGCCCACCAATTCCCAGCCGGACGTTGACATCGCATGTAGGCGGCCAGCGTGAGCGACTGCGGCGGAATCGGAGTCGGCCGTCGTATGTGATCCCAGTGCGCTGCTCGAGATCAGGACCTTACCCAGTGGTGCATAACTCGGGGCAGCGTTAGAGATAGCGACTGAGTCGACCAGTGGTCCTCGCTGTGTGCCGTCAACCACCAGCGCGGGCCTTCCGCGGGTGAAGCTGTCGGGCGAACGGTCGACTGCGTGGTACCACGTCGTGACACCGCTCATGGCCGGTGTCACGAAGCCGGGAATAAGGTCAGAAACACTCGTTGGATCGACCGCAACGATCACAGCGCGGGTTTTGACCTGGCCGCTGTTTGTCTGCAACCGCAGCGCTCCGGGTGAGCCCTCTATGGAGTCAACCCGCGTCTGGGTGAAAAGTGTCTCCGGTGGGAGCCGGGCTGCTAGTTGCCTAGGTAAGGCCGCCATCCCGGTTGCCGGGACGCTCGGGGTACCCCGAACGAAGGAGCGTAGAACAAGGTCCAGGAAGCGCCGAGACGTTGCTAGGTCAGCCTCGAGAAAGACTCCGGACAGGAAAGGTCCGACGAATGAGTCGATGAACCTACCTCCGATACCGGCAGATTCGAGTGCCACACGGGCGGAGCAATCGGTTCGGGCGGCAAGCTCAGCGGGTCGCGACCGGGCGCATTGCGCTGCGTACCAGGCGAATCGCAGTTTTGACGTTAACGATCCAACCGGAGCGGTGAGCGCGCTGACCGCCGACATTGGAATTTTTCGAGGGTCGGCGAGGAGCCAGTTCCGGCCGGGGAGGCTGACGACGGCACCGCGTGTGAACGCTCGCAGGTTCAGAGCTGCATAGTCAAATACCCGTTTGCCGGCGGGGTAGGCAGGGTTGTACAGCTGGAATCCATGGTCGAGGCGGTAGCCATCAGTGACGCTGGTTCGGACCCGTCCACCGACGTCGGCGTGTGCCTCGAATGTCGCCACCTTGAGCCCGGCTGCCGTCAGGTCGAGGCTGGCATTGAGCCCCGCGAGACCAGCCCCGACGACGACGACATCGTAGGCATCTTCTGGAAGAGATGTACTCACACGCTAGACCCTACTCGGCGGGACCTGGGGGGCCACGTATCTTTGCTTGGGTGCTCTCAATCGCGACGGTGAATGTCAACGGAATCCGTGCTGCTGCCCGCCGCGACGAGCTGGCATGGATTCGTGAAAGCGGCGCAGCGGCTATTTGCCTGCAGGAGGTGCGCGCGCCCGACGAACTTCTACACAAGGCACTCGCAGATCACGGTCTTGGTCACCTTGAGGTGGCCCACTTCGAGTCATCCGCTGCAGGGAGGTCCGGTGTCGCAGTGTTGACCCCGTATCCAATCTGCAAGGTCGTCAAGGGAATCCCGCGTACTGAGTTCACCGATGACGGTCGTTGGATCGAGACGTTACTGCAGACCCCAACCGGACCGCTTCGGGTCGTGTCGGTCTACGTCCATACCGGTGAGGCAGAAACCGGTAGGCAAGCGGAGAAGTACCGATTTCTGGACGCGATGACGGCCAGGATGAAGACGTTGCGCCGCCGGGCGTCGAGTCATGGCGAAGAAGCCGTGATCTGCGGAGACCTCAATGTCGCTCACACCACCAATGACCTCAAAAATTGGCGCGGGAATAAGGGCAGGGCTGGCTTCCTTCCCGAGGAGCAGGAATACCTGACGGGCTGGTTCAAGCGGGGGTGGACTGATCTTGGCCGGGAGTACGCGGGAGATCGAGAGGGTCCCTACACCTGGTGGTCATGGCGCGGACAGGCATTCGACAATGACACGGGTTGGCGGTTGGACTACATTCTATCGACCCCGGGCATGGCCGCTGGGCTTTCCGAAGTTGCTGTTCACCGTGCTGACAGCTACGCGAAGCGCTGGAGTGACCACGCGCCGGTTATCGCCCACTTTGAGGAATCGTCGTCCTGAGTCGATCACGGAACGACTTTCCTGAGATGATGCGGGAATGAGCGATGCGCTATTCAGTATTGGCGTCATCGTCATTTTTTCGATCATCGGCGGGTTCTTTGCTGCAGCTGAGACCGCCCTCGTCACGCTTCGAGATAGTCAAATCGCCCGATTGGCAACAACGAAGGGTCGCCGCGGTCAGCGACTCGCGAATCTAACAGCGAATCCCAACCGTTTTCTCGCAGCAGTACAGGTGGGTGTGACTTTCACTGGGTTCATTTCCGCTGGCTACGGTTCCGCCAAGATCGTACCGGTGGTTTCACCGGTACTGGTGGATCTGGGACTAAGTGCCGGAGTTGCTGAGACGATTTCCTTTATCGCCGTCACTATTCTCATCGCCTATATATCGCTGGTTATCGGCGAACTCGTACCTAAGCGGATCGCACTACAGAAGACCGAAGGTGTCGCGCTAAATGTGTCGGGGTTCGTTGATCTCCTGGCGAAGTTCACTCGGCCGTTCATCTGGCTGCTATCGGTGTCAACGAATGTGCTGGTTCGGATGTTGGGGTTAGACCCGGCGACAAATAAAGAGACTATCTCGAATGAGGAGTTACGCCGACTCGTTGCCAGCCACACCGGGTTCTCCCAGACTGAGCGAGAGCTGATTGACGATGTTTTCGCTGCCGGCGAACGAGACCTTCGCGAAGTAATGATCCCTCGCACCGAGGTCGCATTCCTCGATCAGTCAATGGTCGCCTCGGCAGCTGCAGCAAAAGTGATCCGGCTGCCACATTCGCGCTACCCGGTTGTCCGTGGTTCCGCCGACGACGTTATGGGATTCGTGCACGTTCGCGATGTCCTCGATCCGGCAGTTGCTCGCACGCATACCAGGATGGAGAAGCTGGTTCGCGAGATGCCCCGCTACCCCTGGAGTAAGCGAGTGCTGCCAACGCTGCAGGATATGCGCCTCAACCAGCACCATATGGGCATCGTCGTTGACGAGTTCGGTGGTACGGCGGGCATCGTTACGCTGGAGGACCTTGTTGAGCAGCTGGTGGGCGATATCCACGACGAATACGACCAAGATGATCTGGACTCTGATCAACCCATCCTGCTCACAGGCGAGGTAGAGGTCGACGGGCTCGACAACCTCGATGAGTTCGCCGAGCACTCCATGATCGAGTTGCCAGACGGTCCGTACGAGACCGTGGCGGGCTATTTGATGGCGGCCCTGGGGCGCCTCCCGGAAGTGGGGGATGTCGTTGCGGCACCCGGTGCTGATCTTGAGGTGATGGAACTGGATGGGCGCCGAGCCTCTCGCGTCAGAGTACGGCCGTTACTGTCCGCTGCGGCGCCGATAACAAATCCAGGGGATGATGACGCGCCGGGAGATCGGTCAATGTCAGAATGACCCGCATGGCTGAATCCACCTCTGCCCCGGGGCCCCCCGCGGTCGATCGCGTACTGTCCGGGATCCAACCCACCGCTGATTCCTTCCACATCGGAAACTACCTGGGCGCGCTGAGGCACTGGGTCGCACTACAAGACTCTCATGAGGCGTTCTACTCGGTCGTTGATCAGCACGCGATTACGGTGGATCAGGATCCGGCTCAGTTACGTCAACGTACGTTGGTCTCGGTGGCACAATTGCTCGCTCTGGGCGTGGATCCCGAGCGCTCGGTCCTATTTGTCCAGAGCCAAGTCCCCGAACATGCGCAGCTAGCGTGGGTACTGAGCTGCATGACGGGTTACGGGGAGGCATCCCGGATGACTCAGTTCAAAGACAAGTCCGCACGGCACGGCACGTCTTCTGCGACGGTAGGCCTGTTCACTTACCCGATCCTGATGGCTGCCGACATCCTCATCTACCGGGCAACGGGCGTGCCGGTTGGCGAAGATCAACGCCAGCATCTGGAGTTGACCCGAGGACTCGCTCAGCGGTTTAACTCGCGCTACGGTCCGACCTTCGTCGTACCCGAACCACTCATTGTGAAAGACACCGCGAAGATCCAGGACCTGCAGGATCCGACAGCGAAGATGAGCAAATCGACGCCTGGTGGGTGCATCTTTCTGCTCGATCCGGTGAAACAGACCGCGAAGAAGATTAAGTCCGCCGTGACTGATAGCGAGACTCAGGTTCGGTTTGATCCGGTCAATAAACCAGGCGTCTCGAACCTTTTGACGATGGCATCAATCTTCACTGGCCGCTCAATACCGGACTTAGAGCGACACTACGAGGGATCAATGTATGGAGCACTGAAGGGAGACGTCGCAGATTCGGTCGTCGAGTTTGCGACCGACTATCAACAGAAGACGGAGTCGTTCCTCGCTGATCCGGCGCACCTGCATCACATCATTGCGCAAGGATCATCGAAGGCACGCGAGGTTGCAGCTCTGACACTGTCCGACGTTTACGAGCGCGTGGGTTTTGTCGCAATACCCCGCTAAGGGCAGGCGAACTAATTCCAGGCTCGTCGGCTTTAGACTCGCTAGTCGCGCTTTTCGAGGTGGCTACCTGGACTGAGTTGAACGAGTTGACGGTGGCCGTCGTCAGCCCACTCAACGAGGTATGTCTCGCTTCCGGCTGCATCTCTGATATCAATGACGCGGGCTTCGCGGGTGTTCTGCCTTCCGTCTGGAACGACAACCACCACTCGGTCTCCGATTTCTGCTTCCATCCTGGGGCCCCTCTTTACTGGAAATCACGCTGTCCTGGATCACGCTGCTGGGAGTTGCTCTGCGGCGTGTTGCTCGGTATGACTATGAAACGCCGTAAACCCGTTCTGCGCAATGACCAACGCCATAGCCTCGCCGGGAGAAGTGTGTGAATGGAATCACGTCGTCGGTAGCGAGCTAGGGGCCTTTGCGCGCTCGTAGTAGCAGGGTGAGTCGGATCGCGACCAGAGTGCCGAGTAGGACGAGGAAAGCGATGAGAGCCGTGTTCAGCCATGGGAGGCTGAGCTCGTCGCTTGTCCTGCTCGATCCGATTGTGTCGGCATCAATCAGTCCTGATCTGGACTGCGAGGTCTCGTCGCTCGTGGAATTCTCGGTGCCATTGGCCGGGAGCTGAGCCTCAAGCTGATCGATGGATTTTGGCTCAGGCAATGTAGACATCGGAGTCAGTAGTCCCGCGTTCTCAAAGCCCCAGTCAAGTAGTTTGCGCCCGGCTTCTTCGACTCCCAATCCTGTCCGCATGAAGGAGATAATCAGCTCTGTATCTCCGCGGCGCGCTGCGCCGACGAATGTTCGGCCAGCCTTACTTGTGTATCCAGTCTTACCGCCGATCATACCGGGATAGTTCAGCATGAGGAGGCGGTCTTGGCTGTAGATCTTGAAGCGCTTACGTCCCTTACCCGGTTTCGGCATTTTGGCTGGGAATGTTGCGGTCTTCATACCGACGTACTCTCGAAAAGCCTTGTGTTCTAGACCCGCGCGGAAGATGGTCACAAGGTCGGCGGCGGTCGACACCTGACCGTCAGCGTCAAGTCCACTTGGATTCTTCGCGTGAGTACCGACGGCACCAAGTCTGGCGGCATCGGCATTCATTTCCTTGAGCGTCTTGGGCCAGCCACCGTTAGCATTTGCGAGCGCGCTCGCCGCATCATTTCCGCTTGGCAGCATCAGTCCGGCAAGAAGTTCTCGCATCGTATAGGTGCCACCAGCAACGATTCCGACGCGGCTACCCTCTGTCTCCTCGTCGCTCTTAGTGGCGGTGTAGACAGACGTCGGGTCTAGTTGTGGAATGACCGTGTAGGCGGTGAGTGCCTTAATGGTACTGGCCATCGGCAACTGAACATTGGCACCTTTAGATGCCAAGATTTCGCCAGTGTTCCCGTCCGCGAGTACCCACGAGTAGGCCTCGAGATCCGGGGGCGGCGTGGATCCTGGTTGACCCAATACCTCCACCGGTGGACCGACGGGTTTCTTCGATGGGCTGGGGTTTTCGGCTTGGGCGGGTAATACCAGGCCCATTGCTAGCACACTGAGAGACCCTACTGCGATTGAGCGCTTCAGCAGAGTGGAATTACGCACAGTAGAGGCTAACCCACCAGGGCCACCACTCTCGTTGCAGTGCCTAGAATCACGTTCTGTATGTCAGGTAGGACCGTGCGCAACGTACCTTCACGAGGCGCAGATCCAGCGCGACCAGCCGCTAGGACATTAAGGCTTGTTTGACTTCGCGGATCGCATCCGTGATTTGGATTCCGCGGGGGCAGGCATCAGTGCAGTTAAAGGTGGTTCGGCAGCGCCACACCCCATCCTGGGAGTTCAGGATCTGCAGTCGTTCGGCGGCGGCGTCATCTCGGCTGTCGAAGATGAATCGGTGTGCGCCGACGATGGCTGCCGGGCCGAAGTACTGGCCGTCATTCCAGAAGACTGGGCACGAGGTGGTGCACGCGGCGCAAAGGATGCACTTCGTGGTGTCGTCAAATGCTGCTCGTTCATCGGCCGATTGGATCCACTCACGGGTTGGAGGACGTCCTTCGGTGACGAGGAACGGCATAACCTCGCGGTAGGCCTTGAAGAATGGCTCCATGTCGACAATGAGGTCCTTCTCTTGCGGGAGTCCCTTAATCGCCTCGACGGTGATCGCCTTACTGGTCTTCAGGTCCTTGATCATTGTCTTACATGCCAACCGGTTCTTGCCGTTGATACGCATCGCATCGGAACCACAGATCCCATGACCGCAGGAGCGGCGAAAGGTCAACGAACCATCTTGTTCACCTTTGATCTTTTCTAGTGCGGTCAGCACCCGATCTGTCGGGAAGCAGCTGACAACAAACTCTTCCCAGTACGCCTCTGGCGCGACCTCCGGGTTGAACCGCAGGATCTTGAGCGTTATGTCTGTGGCAACCGGTGTATCGACTGCGGCGGCTGCTTTACTGGTTTGAGTTGCTGTTGCGCTCATCAGTATTTACGCTCCATCGGCTGGTAGCGGGTCACGACAACGGGTTTGTAGTCTAAAACAACCTCTGTCACGCCTGGTGTGGGTTCCTTGCGATAGACCATCGTGTGCATCATGAAGTTGTCGTCGTCGCGCGTTTGGTAGTCCTCTCGGGCGTGACCGCCGCGTGACTCCTTGCGGGCGAGAGCGCCGATGATGAGGGTTTCCGCCAAGTCAAGCAGGAACCCGAGTTCGACGGCCTCAAGTAGGTCAGTGTTGTAGCGGCGTCCCTTGTCCTGGATAGCGACGTTTTGGTAGCGAGCCTTGAGTGCGGTGATATCAGCGAATGCCTGGGTCAGCGTCTCTTCGGTTCGGTATACCTGGGCATTCATATCCATCGTCTCCTGCATCTCACGACGGATTTCGGATACGCGTTCGCCGCCGGTTGAATCACGCAGATTCTCGATCATCGAGACCACGAAGCCGTTGGCATCTTCGGGGATTGGCGGAGCCTCGACACTTGTGGCGTACTCGGCGGCGGCGACTCCGGCGCGTTTACCGAAGACATTAATGTCGAGCAATGAGTTGGTGCCGAGCCTGTTCGATCCGTGGACCGAGACGCACGCACACTCGCCGGCGGCGTAGAGGCCAGGAACGACATCTGTGTTGTTGCGCAGCACCTCAGTGTTGATGGTGGTTGGGATCCCACCCATCGCGTAGTGCGCGGTGGGGAACACGGGGACGAGCTCACTAACGGGATCGACGCCCAAGTAGGTGCGCGAAAACTCGGTAATATCCGGGAGCTTCGCCTCGATCTGTTCGGCTGGAAGGTGAGTAAGATCGAGGTAGACATAATCTTTATGAGGTCCGGCTCCACGGCCTTCCCTGACCTCTTGCAACATTGCGCGGCTCACCATGTCGCGGGGGGCAAGGTCCTTGATGGTTGGCGCGTACCGCTCCATGAAGCGCTCACCCTCGACGTTGCGCAGCATCCCGCCTTCGCCGCGCGCGCCCTCGGTGAGCAGAACCCCAAGCCCAGCGAGGCCGGTGGGGTGGAACTGGTAGAACTCCATATCTTCCAGAGGCAGGCCATTGCGGTAGATGATGCCCATTCCGTCGCCGGTTAGCGTATGAGCATTTGAGGTGGTCTTGAAAACCTTGCCGAAGCCGCCTGTGGCGAAGATAACTGATTTGGCGGAGAAGACATGGATCTCCCCAGTTGCCAGTTCATAGGCAACGACACCCGCTGCACGCGGTTCACCGTCGGATTCGTCGAGAATGATGTCCAGGACGTAGAACTCGTTGTAGAACTCAATGCCTTGTTTAATGCAGTTCTGATAAAGGGTCTGCAAGATCATATGGCCGGTACGGTCAGCGGCGTAGCAGGCACGGCGGACGGCCGCCTCACCGTGGTTACGGGTGTGACCACCGAATCGGCGCTGATCGATTTTTCCCTCAGGGGTGCGGTTAAACGGGAGGCCCATATTCTCTAGATCGATGACCGCGTCGATCGCTTCTTTGGCCATAATCTCGGCAGCATCCTGGTCAACGAGGTAGTCGCCACCCTTGATCGTGTCGAAGGTGTGCCATTCCCAGTTGTCTTCTTCAACGTTGGCTAGTGCTGCGCACATTCCGCCCTGGGCCGCACCGGTATGCGAGCGCGTTGGGTACAGCTTAGTGAGGACGGCTGTTTTCGCGCGGGAGCCAGATTCAAGCGCGGCGCGCATCCCGGCACCACCTGCACCGACGATCACGACGTCATAACGATGAGTCTGCATGTTGAGCGTTAGCTCCTTAACTGATGGTCGGATCAAAGGTGAAGATCACCAAAGTGCCAAGTGCGATGGTGAGGAAGGTTGCCGCGTAGAGCAGACCTTTGAGGGCTAGCCGCGTTCGTTCTCTACTTGCGTAGTCGTTGATGATGGTCCGTAGGCCGTTGGCGCCATGCAGCATTGCGAGCCACAGCGTGGTCAGATCCCACAGTTGCCAGAAGGGGCTAGCCCATCGGCCCGCAACAAACGCGAAGTTTATGCGATGAACTCCACCATCGAGAATGTTCATAATGAACAGGTGACCCAGGACGAGCACGACCAGCACAATGCCGGAGAGTCGCATGAACATCCAGGCATTCTTTTCGAAGTTATTCCGGACGATTTGGCGACTACTGCGCGGGGCGTCCAACGTTGGGGCACTCATGAGGCACTCCCAAATAGTGACTCTATGGTTCGGAACAGCATGAAGTAAGTGCCGGGGATCATGACGACAAGCCAGATGACGATCAGCCCGCGAAGCATGCCTTTTTGGTAGCGGGGCCCCTTGGACCAGAAGTCAATCAGGATGATGCGGATGCCGTTTAGCGCGTGATAGAGGACGGCGCCGACCAGGCCGATCTCCATCAGATTGACCAGCGGCGTCTTATAGGTCGCGATAATGCCGTTGTAGACGTCTGGTGACACGCGCACGAGCGCAGTATCGGTGACGTGCACGAGCAGGAAGAAAAAAACTGTGACACCGGTAATTCGGTGGGCCACCCAGGACCACATTCCGTCGTAGCCGCGGTACAGGGTTCCGACGGGAGATTTCGCTCCGGTGGTTGTGTTCGCCACTCTCGCCTCCGTCTAACGAATCAGCGACAGACCGGCTAGAAGTCTGTACATGCAGACATCTCGGGTGCCCGGGTGGGCATCTGGCCTGTACCAGCACTGATGAAGTGGCGCTGGCTAAGACAGATATTAGCCGTGGGTCCGACTATGGAGATGCACCGGCCTCCACGCCAGCGCGCCGCGGCAGGCGGCTCTCCGTCGGGTGAGCGAACTGGACGGATACCCTGGTAGCTATGGCATCTTTCACTGAATCCGGCTTGCCGTTCGATCCGGTCTACGGCCCTGAAGCGCTAGCGCACTGGGATCCGGCCATCCAACTTGGGCAGCCGGGGGAGTTTCCGTTCACCCGAGGCGTCTATCCATCCATGTATACGGGGCGGCCCTGGACGATGCGCCAGTATGCCGGATTCGGGACTGCGGCTGAGTCCAATCGCCGATATCACGACCTGATCAAGGCGGGGACGGCCGGATTGAGTGTGGCCTTCGACTTGCCGACGCAGATGGGATACGACTCCGATCACAAGCTCGCTGCTGGTGAAGTTGGGAAAGTCGGGGTGGCAATCGATTCGGTCGAGGACATGGAGGTGCTATTCAGCGGCATCCCTCTCGACCAGGTCTCGACCTCGATGACCATTAATGCTCCGGCCGCGACACTGTTGCTCATGTACCAGCTGGTTGCGGAGAGGAACGGGATCCCTGGTTCCGCATTGACGGGGACAATCCAGAACGATGTGCTTAAGGAATACATCGCTCGCGGGACTTACATTTATCCTCCTGAATCCTCGATCCGGTTGATCACTGACATCTTCACGTACTGCCAGTCCGAGCTTCCCAAGTGGAACACGATCTCGATTTCTGGCTACCACATGGCCGAGGCGGGGGCGACGCCTGCGCAGGAGATTGCCTTCACGTTGACTGACGGGATCGCCTACGTTCAGGCAGCGATCGACGCTGGGCAGGACGTCGATGACTTCGCACCTCGATTGGCTTTTTTCTTTGTTTCCCGCACGAGCTTTCTCGAAGAGGTGGCTAAGTTCCGGGCCGCCCGGCGGATCTGGGCGCGGATCATGAAAGAAAAGTTCGGTGCCAAGAATCCGAAGTCGATGATGTTGCGGTTCCATACGCAGACCGCCGGTGTCCAGCTCACCGCTCAGCAGCCAGAGGTGAACTTAGTGCGGGTTGCAGTTCAAGGTCTCGCTGCCGTCATGGGCGGGACACAGTCGCTGCATACGAACTCTTTCGATGAGGCGATTGCGCTGCCGACCGAGAAAGCTGCTCGGCTTGCTTTACGCACCCAGCAGGTTCTGGCGTATGAGACTGACGTGACGAAGACCGTCGATCCGTTTGCCGGGTCCTACGTCGTCGAGTCGCTCACTGATGAGGTTGAAGGGGCTGCGTTAGAACTGATGCAGCGAGTCGAAGATCTTGGCGGGGCGGTTGCGGCGATAGAACAAGGCTTCCAGAAGGGCGAAATTGAGCGCTCCGCCTACGCGATCGCGTTGGAGATCGACGACGGTGAGCGCACTGTGGTGGGCGTGAACAGATTTGCCATTGATGAGGAGGAGAAGTACGAGCCTCTCCGGGTAGATCCGGCTATCGAGGCGCAGCAGTGTGAGCGACTGGCGAAGCTGCGGGCAGACCGGGACAACACCGAGGTGACTAAGCAGTTGGACGCGTTGCGGCGGACCGCAGAGGGTTCCGAGAGCTGCTTATACCCAATGAAGGAGGCGTTGCGAGCGCGGGCCACGGGTGGCGAGGTCGCGGATGCGCTTCGCGAAGTGTGGGGTCACTACGACCCGCCCGACACGTTCTGATTCGGCGCGACGCAACACTTTGGGGGTTGCGCATCTCGTTGTCTCTGTCGGTGAGGAAGGCTTGACGCTTGCGCGACTATTCGATGGAGCGGCAGGGACGCGTGCGCAGCGCAAGGACGTACTCCTCCGGGGCACCGGCTTCCTCGGCGGCATCGGCGACAACTCCCAGGTAGTGGGCGGAGGGCAGCCCACCCTCGTAACCGTCCACGACGTAGACCCAGGCGGATACCTCACCGTCGTCGGCATGAATCCGGACCCGAATCTTTACGAAGACGCCAAGTGTGGTGCCTTCCCACTCGTCTAGGGTCTGCTCATCAAACTGCGGTACGTCGTACAGCATCACGAAGACTTCTGAGCCGGGGTCCTCCACGACGGTGGCGAGTGCGCCGTCCCAGCCAATATCGGCGCCGCCGAAACTCAGGCGCCATCCACGCAACCAACCGGTCCCTTGGGCGGGGGAGTACTTTGCCCGTAACGCCATCTGGGTCTGAGAGAGATTTGAGCCGTAGGCCGCGTATAACGCCATAATTCACAAGAGTAGGCCACCTGACCTGTCCTAGTTGCATGTTTGGTGCGGGTGCCGCTGCCAACTGGTACCAGACGCGCGACAATGTGCAGTGTGACGCGAGTAGTGGTAGTCGGTGGTGGACCCGGCGGGTACGAAGCGGCGATGGTGGCCGCCCAGCAGGGAGCCGAGGTTGTCTTGGTTGAGCGCGACGGTATCGGTGGAGCAGCCGTCTTGACCGACTGTGTGCCGAGCAAGACACTGGTGGCAACGGCCCGATCAGCTAACCTCGCGGCACTTAGCGGGCAGCTGGGAGTGCGGATCGACGGGGATCTGAGCAGTGCGGGAGTCGATCTGCCCTACGTGGTCGAGCGGATCCTGGCGCTAGCTAAGGCGCAATCCGCCGATATCCGCGACCGGCTC
>JBLHZE010000013.1:0-17190 GCA_047631015.1 Actinomycetes bacterium | reverse complement strand
CATTGATCGTCGAGACGCTGATTGAGGAAGCAATGCGATTGGCCGAACAGATGCAGCTAGAGGGTGGAGTTTCAGGTGACGGTGGACCAGCAGTCTCCGTCGGCTAAGTCACCTGTCGGGGCTCTTCGTGACCTTAACTCCTCGGACTTAGGACAACTTTGGGACCTGATCGACACTGATCCTGATGCGTATTGCGTGGTTGCTGAGCGAGTTCGGGTCGGCGAGCTCGAGTCCTCGAGTTCAGGTGGTCCGACCTGGGGATGGTTCGTTGAGGGTCGACTGCGCTCGGCGCTGTATGTGGGCGCAAATCTGATGCCGATCGATGCGACCGCCACGGCATTGGCAGCATTTGGCGCACGACTGCGAGCCGCGGGCCGACGGTCTTCGGCCATCGTGGGGTACCGCAGTGACGTTTTGGAGTTATGGCAGCACCTGAAACCGGTCTGGAGTGCTGCGCGCGAGGTGCGCGAGGACCAGCCGCTGATGGTGATGAGTGACCCACCGCTGGTCGATCAGGACGATGAGGTTGTCCAAATCGCGATGACGGACCTTGACGCCATCATGCCGCCGTCGGTTGCAATGTTTACAGAGGAGGTTGGGGTCTCACCCATCGCCTCTGGACGTGGGCTGGCGTATCGAGCCCGAGTCGCGAGTTCGATTCTTGAGGGCCGAACCTACGCTCGGTTTCATGAAGGGGCTGTCGTCTTCAAAGCCGAAGTGGGTGCTGTGGGGAGAGGAAGCTGCCAGCTCCAGGGGGTCTGGATCGATCCCCGCCTGCGTGGAACGGGGATCGCGATCCCTGCCGTGGCGGCGGTGGTCGCGGCCGCCACCCGTGACCACGCTCCGAGAGTCAGCCTGTACGCAAACAGGCACAATACGGCGGCCCTGCATACGTATCAACGGGTGGGATTTCGCCAGGTGGGAACATTTGCCACGATCCTGTTTTGATCGGGCCGTACGCCGCGGACCCTCGCTCATGATGACGGCGGCTAGCCTGACACTACTGTCCGACGGAGTGAATGCTCCACCTACGTTAATGAGGAGACGGTTTTGCTGCTGCGGATGTCTACACTTTTTCTTCGCACCTTGCGCGACGATCCGGCCGATGCTGAGGTACCGAGTCACCGACTTTTGCTGCGCGGTGGCTATGTTCGCCGGATCGCCCCGGGAATCTTCAGTTGGCTACCACTCGGCTACCAGATCCTGCGCAATGTCGAGCAGGTTGTCCGCCAGCAGATGATCGATGCTGGATTCCAAGAAGTGCACTTCCCAGCACTGCTGCCGCGTGAGGCTTTTGAAACGACTGGGCGCTGGAACGATTACGGTGACACGCTTTTCACCCTCAAAGACCGCAAAGATGCGGACTACCTGCTCGCGCCGACACACGAGGAGATGTTCACTCTGCTCGTGAAAAGTGAGTACTCGTCCTATAAGGACCTCCCTGTCTCGCTCTTCCAGATCCAGACTAAGTATCGCGATGAGGCGCGGCCTCGAGCAGGAATTCTGCGAGGTCGCGAGTTCGTGATGAAGGATTCGTATTCCTTCGATTCCACCGATGCGGGTCTGGTCGAGAGCTACGGGCGTCACCGTGCGGCGTATATCAAAACCTTCGACGCACTGGGTTTGGACTACGTCATCGTGTCCGCGACCTCCGGTGCGATGGGCGGCTCGGCCAGTGAGGAGTTCCTCGCGGTCAGCGAAAACGGTGAGGATACGTTCGTCCGATGCGATAACTGCGACTATGCAGCCAACGTCGAGGCCGTCACCACGACCGTCACCACTCAGGATGTCTTGGAGGGTTCCGGTCAGGAGCCGCTGAAAGTTGTCAATACACCCGACTGCGAAACAATCGAGAGCCTTGTGAGTTTCGCGAATGAGTCCGAGGGGCTTGTTCGCAAACAGCCGTGGACCGCCGCAAATACGCTGAAGAACGTCGTGCTGATGGTGACTGAACCCGACGGCACGAGCGCACCATTGGTGATCGGGATTCCAGGCGATCGGACGCTTGACCTTAAACGACTTGAGGCTGCCCTAGCACCCGCACAGGCACGACCATTTGAAGCTGTGGACTTCGCTGCGTATCCGGCCCTGGTGAAGGGGTATCTGGGACCGCAGGTTTTGGGCGCGGACAGTGACTCACAGATTCGCTACCTCGTTGACCCACGGGTCAGCGCTGGGACCGTCTGGTTGACGGGTGCGAATTCGCCAGGAGCGCACGCCAGCAACGTCGTTGCCGGTCGGGACTTCAACTCAGACGGAACGATTGAGGCTGCGGAGGTCCGGGAGGGCGATACGTGCCCGGCCTGCGGTGGCTCGTTGCAGTTGGCCAGGGGGATTGAGATCGGGCATATCTTCCAACTCGGCCGCAAGTACGCCGAAGCTCTCGATCTGCAGGTCCTCGATGCGAACGGTAAGCGGGTCGTCGTCACGATGGGTTCGTACGGAATCGGAGTCTCACGGGCTGTTGCCGCGATCGCCGAGCAGAATCACGACGATATCGGTCTGATCTGGCCACGATCCGTCGCGCCAGTTGACGTTCAGATTGTGGCTGCCGGTAAGGACGAGACGATCCGGGATGGGGCGGAGCAGCTCGCTCTTGATTTGGAAGCTGCCGGATTGCGGGTACTTCTGGACGACCGGAAAGCTGCGTCTGCCGGTGTGAAGTTCAAAGATGCCGAGCTACTGGGTATGCCAACGATCGCAGTCGTCGGTCGGGGGCTAGCCGATGGCGTGATTGAAGTGCGTGACCGCCGGTCAGGGGACAAGCAGGAGGTCCCGATCGCCGATGCCGTTAGCACGATTATGCACGTCTGCCGCGAGGGCTCCTAGCCCGGAAAAGCCTGGGGTTGTCCACCCCATGTGACGGCTCGCACCGCGCATTCCTGGCCGTTCTTGGCAGCATCGATTCGTCCTGGGCCGCTCCGCGTGCTCGCAACCTCGGCCCATCGTGGGATAAGACGTCTTTCAACTTCGATCGCAAGGCTGACAGCGGTAGCGGCGGAGTTGATGGGAACCCCCGTGTCATAGACCGCTGCCGGAGGGACGACCGTCGCCTGTGCAGCAGCTAAATCCGCGCGCAGAACGTCGCGGTGCGAACGATGTGAGTTCAGTGCGGCTAGTGCGCGCTTCTGCTGATTGCCCGTGAGCTGGGCACCGATCAGCCCGTAGGCGTATGTGGCGGCGTACTCGTCTCCGAGGGTTGCGTTGAGAGCCGATATTTCCTGTGATGAAGTTGCCCCTCCTAACGTGCCCTGATCAGTCACGACCCACCAGCCAATGCGGCGCCGTGTTGGGACTCTGATGCCGCAATCAATGCGAGGGACCGCACGAGTTCAGTCGCATTCGCGTTAGCGCAGGATGCGACGCGGTCGGACGCGGCCGAGCGCTCGGCCTTGCGCAGAGCTTTTACTGCGGCCGATCGCGAATCCGGGATAGTGGGTTTGGGCGCCGTCGGAGTGGCACTCTCGCCCGGCACCATCGCCTGTTTGTGCTCCACGTGCTGATCTCGGAAGGGCTTCAGGCGGTCGGTGAGCCCGGGAAACTTCACGAATGTGGCGTCGTATGCGGCGATAAGTCGAGCTTCCTGCGCGGCGACATCTTCTCTTAGTTGATCGTCGGCGCTGGCTAGTGCGTCGGCTTCAGGTGAACTGCAACCAGCCATAAACAGCACCGGAGACGCGACCGCGGCACCAAGCAGGATTCGCCTGGACAGGTATCGGGTCACGATCACAGCGTAGGCAATGCCGCTGTGGATACGATTACCCGCTACCGTTTGACCCGCTACATACCCAACTACATAGGAGTGTCGTCATGGCCGCCGTATCTACCGATGAGCTGAAGAAGCTACTGAGCCCAATCGTGGCCGGAATCGACGCTGACCTTGAGGCAGTAGCGATTAGAAGGGCCGGATCGAGGTCCGTTGTCGTAGTGACGGTCGATCGCGATGAAGGTGTCGAGCTAGATTCCATCGCTGAGTTATCCCGGCGGCTCTCTGAAACCCTCGATGAGGCAGACGTAATGGGTCAGACTCCCTATGTCCTTGAAGTGGGATCACCGGGGGTCGACCGGCCGTTGACTCGGCCCCAGCATTGGCGGCGCGCGAAGTTAGGCAACCGCCTGGTGAAAGTGGTGTCCGTCGACGGCCAGCAGGTCGTTGGGCGAATTGCCGAGCTTGACGAGAATTCCGTCACTCTCGAGGTCTCTGGGGATGGCACCCGAACTGTCCCGTTCGAGCAGGTCAGCAAAGCCGTCGTCGAAGTCGAGTTCAATGCCCCTAAGGTGCGTGCCCCTGATGCTAGTGCCCCGAAAGCCGGTGAGTGATTAATGGATATTGATGTGGCGGCGCTGCGGGCGTTGGTGACGGAGCGGGAAATCTCTTGGGACACTGTTGTGGGCAGCATTGAGCAGGCCCTCCTCGTGGCCTACCACCACACACCCGGGGCATTCGAGCGTGCCCGAGTCCAGCTCGATCGAGATAGTGGCCATGTCACGGTGTGGGCGATAGATACTGACGATGAATCAGATCCGCTGCGTGAGTTCGACGACACCCCCACTGATTTCGGGCGGATCGCAGCGACGACCGCGCGCAACGTGCTGATGCAGCGACTGCGCGAAGCAAATGATGATGTGACCTTTGGGGAGTTTGAGGCGAAGGAGGGGGATTTGGTTAGCGGAGTCGTGCAGCAGACGCGCGATCCCCGAACCGTGAAGGTCTCACTTGGCAAAGTTGAGGGGATTATTCCGTCCGCGGAGCAAGTTCCGACCGACGACTACTCTCATGGGATCCGGCTCAAATGTCATGTCGTTTCGGTGAAGCGTGGGCAGAAGGGACCCGAGGTGACGCTGTCCCGAACACATCCAGATCTTGTTCGCGAACTTTTCAAAATAGAATCGCCAGAGATCGCGGATGGCACCGTTGAGATCGTTGGCCTCGCGCGCGAAGCCGGGCACCGAAGTAAGATTGCCGTTAAAGCAAACATCGAGGGTGTCAACGCTAAGGGCGCGTGTATCGGTCCGATGGGTCAGCGCGTGCGCGCCGTCACTGCCGAGCTGCAAGACGAGAAGATCGACATCATTGATTGGGATCCAAATCCGGCCACTTACGTCGGAAACGCACTGAGTCCAGCACGTGTTAACGAGGTCACGATCGTCGATGAGGAGACCAGGTCAGCCAGAGTGGTCGTTCCCGACTATCAGCTGTCGCTGGCTATCGGTCGAGACGGCCAAAATGCTCGCCTGGCCGCGCGTCTGACCGGGTGGCGGATCGACATTCACTCTGATGCCGAGGACGTCGTCGACGAAGGCGAGCTCGAGGTACCCGAACCGGATGGAACACCGGCGGATCCTCATGCGGGCCACGCCGAACCCACCAGTGAGTAACGCGCGATCAGGTGGAGGGGTAGACTCCTTTGTGGCCTCGTCACCTCGTGATGATTCACCCCCCGATGACTTGTCATGCGATGATTCATTAGGGGAGCGATCATCAGCACCACCAGCTCGGACCTATCCGGTTCGTACCTGCGTCGGATGTCGAAAGCGAGCAAACAAGGCCGACCTCGTGCGGATCGTTGTCTCCGAGTCAAAACTGGAGATCGATGAAGGCTTTACCGCACCTGGCCGAGGTGCTTACCTGCATCACGGTCAGGAGTGCTTAGCCACCGCCATTCGTCGCAGGGCCCTACAGCGCGCGCTCCACGTGCGCCAACCGGTCAGCGAGGAAGCACTACGTGCGAAGTTGCACGCGTCATTGTCAGCGAACAGTTCGGGAGCAGTGGAATGAGCGCTCGATGAGTTATCAGCTATGAGCCAGCACAAGCAAGAATAGGTCCGAGCAACGCGCCCGGGCCAGGACGGAGAGAAGTGGCCAAGGCCCGCGTACACCAAGTTGCAAAAGAAATTGGGATCGACAGTAAGACAGCTCTAGCGAAACTGCAGGAGATGGGTGAGTTCGTTAAGTCGGCCTCATCAACGATCGAAGCTCCAGTTGCTCGAAAACTCAAAGATGCTTTTCCCGACGCTGTTCCGGCACCTGAGAAGAAGCCCGCAACTGCCGCGAAGAAGTCTGCTCCATCGCCGGCCGACGGAGGACCCAAACCGGTCCCGGCGCCAGCTCCTGCAGCGGAGACGGCTGGTGCTGCCGAGCCCGCTGCAGCACCAACACCGGTGCCGCCAGCGCAGGCTCCTGTGGCTCCGGCTGCCGCTGTAGCCGCAGCCGCACCGGCACCGGCACTTCCCACCACACCCGCAGATGACGCGGCCCCTGCCGCGCCCGCAGCGGAAACGCGCGACACGCCTACCCCGGCTCCCCGGGCCGCCGGTCCTCGCCCGGGTAACAACCCATTTAGCGGTACTTCGGGTATGCGCCCAGCAGGCCCGCGCCCCGGAAATAACCCGTACAGCAGCGGCGGAAGCTCGGGTATGCAGCGACCCGACACGGCTGGTTCGCCTCGCCCTAGCCCCGGAACGATGCCGCCACGACCGCAGGCTCGCCAGGCTCCTAGCCGACCAGGCCAACGTCCAGGTGGTCCCAGCCAGCGTCCGGGTGGCGCACCTGGTGCCCGTCCAGGCGGTTCACCGGGTGGCGGTGGCGGTGGCGCTGCCACTCGCCCACCCGGCGGTGGCGGTGGCGGTGGACGCCCAGGCGGCTTCAGCGGTCGTCCAGGCGGGCCAGGTGGCGGAACTGCTGGCGCGTTCGGCAGCGGTCGAGGAGGTCGCTCCGGAGGTCGCCCCGCTCGCGGTCGCAAATCCAAGCGCGCAAAGCGTCAAGAGTTCGACAACATGGCAGCGCCGACCATTGGCGGTGTCACGACACCGGAAGGAAACGGCCAGACCGTCACCCTTCCTCGCGGAGCCTCTCTCACCGACTTCGCCGACAAGATTGGCGCCAACCCGGCGTCGCTCGTGTCGGTTCTATTCAAACTCGGCGAGATGGTTACCGCCACGGAGTCGGTTAATGACGACACTCTGGCGTTGTTAGGTGGTGAGCTCAACTACAACGTGCAGGTGGTGTCACCGGAGGACGAGGACCGCGAGCTACTCACGACGTTTAACCTCGAGTTCGGCGGGGATGAGGGCAGCGCAGCTGAGATGGTCGCGCGGGCACCGGTCGTGACTGTGATGGGTCACGTTGATCACGGTAAAACGCGACTCCTCGACGCGATCCGCAAGACCACCGTTGGTGACCGAGAAGCCGGAGGTATCACCCAGCACATTGGTGCATACCAAATCATTCACCATGAGGGTGAAGAGAGCGAACGCAAAATCACGTTTATCGATACCCCAGGACACGAAGCCTTCACTGCAATGCGTGCTCGTGGTGCGAAGGTGACGGACGTCGCGATTTTGGTTGTCGCAGCCGATGATGGTGTTAAGCCCCAAACGGTCGAGGCGCTGAACCACGCGCAAGCGGCTGACGTCCCGATTGTTGTCGCGGTTAACAAAATTGACGTTGAAGGTGCTGACCCGATCAAGGTCCGTACCCAGCTGACGGAATATGGTCTCGTTGCCGAGGAGTTCGGCGGCGAAACAATGTTCGTCGATGTCTCTGCAAAACAAGATACGGGCATCGATGGATTACTCGACGCTGTCTTATTGACAGCGGATGCGACGCTCGATCTGCGCGCGAACCCGACACAAGACGCTCAAGGTGTCGCTATTGAAGCTCACCTTGATCGAGGGCGCGGACCCGTCGCAACCGTCTTAGTTCAACGAGGAACGCTGCGCCCAGGTGCATCGATCGTCGCTGGTAGCGCCTACGGACGCGTTCGTGCCATGCTGGATGAGAATGGTGATCATGTTGAGGAGGCACCGCCGTCTCGCCCCGTTATGGTCCTAGGGTTGACGTCCGTACCGGGCGCGGGAGATTCGTTCCTCGTCGTGGACGAAGACCGTACTGCTCGCCAGATTGCTCAAACTCGAGAGTCGCGCGAACGTAACGCGCAACTTGCGAAGCGTCGTGGCCGGCGCACCTTGGAGGACTTCCTCAAGACTCTGGAGTCCGGCGAGGTCCAAGAGCTCAACATTATCCTCAAGGGCGACGTGTCCGGTTCTGTGGAAGCGTTGGAGGATGCTCTTCTCAAGGTCGACGTCGGCGACGAAGTGTCGCTGCGCATCATCGACCGTGGCGTCGGTGCGATCACGGAAACCAACGTCAACTTGGCGATGGCATCGGATGCGGTGATCATCGGATTTAACGTTCGACCTGAAGGGAAGGCTCGAGAGCTGGCGGAGCGCGAGGGGGTGGACCTGCGGTTCTACTCGGTCATCTACCAAGCCATCGACGAGGTCGAGTCCGCGCTCAAGGGCATGCTCAAGCCGGAGTTCGAAGAGGCACAACTGGGCAGCGCCGAGGTGCGGGAGGTCTACCGATCGAGCAAGTTCGGCAATATCGCTGGCTGCATTGTTCGTAATGGCATCGTGAAGCGCAACTCCAAGGCACGGCTTATTCGGGACGGGGTCGTCGTGGCTGACAACCTCAAGATCGAGTCGCTGCGTCGGTTCAAAGATGACGCCACCGAGGTCAAAGATGGGTTCGAGTGCGGTATTGGGCTCGGCTCCTTCAATGATATTAAGGCCGACGACACCATCGAGACATTCGAGATGAAAGAGATCACCCGAAGCTAACCGCACGAAGGCTGTGCACGCGAGCATCCCGTGCGCACAGCCTTCAGGCGCGTGGATCGACAGGTTGGAGACCGAGAATGAACGATGAATCCCCCCGGGCCCGCCTGCTGGCGGGTCGAGTGAAGACGATCGTCGCGGAGATGATCGAAAAGCGGATCAAGGACCCACGGCTGGGGTTCGTGACCATCACAGACGCGTATCTGACGAATGACTTGCGGGAGGCGACGGTCTTCTACACCGTCTTAGGTGACCCGGTCGAGCAGCAGTCCAGCGCGATGGCAATGGAGTCAGCAAAGGGTCTGATCCGCTCAGAAGTGGGCAAACAGACCGGAGTTCGGCACACGCCGTCATTAACTTTTGTTGCTGACGCTATGCCCGAGACTGCGCGTCATATCGAGGACTTGATCGAGAAGTCGAAAGAGTCCGACAAGGAGCTTCACAACCGCGCGGCTGGCGCGCAATTCGCTGGAGATTCGAATCCCTATCGCGAGCCACGAGCTGAGAAGCAGGCTGACGAATGACCTGGACTCAGCCCCCCACCGACGCGGATTGGGACTCGCTCATCGCGCAACTACGACAGGCTGAGTCCGTCGTGTGTGTCGCTCATGTGAGTCCCGATGGCGATGCCCTGGGATCAGCGATGGGCGCCGCACTCGCCATGCGGGCGACCGGTATCGAGGCATTCGTCTCTTTCGATGAGGATCCCTTCGTGCTGCCGAGTTCACTTCGATGGCTACCGGGTCAGGAGCTTCTACGATCAGTCGATGACCTACCGCCTCAGCGGCGCGCAGTGGTGAGCTTCGACGCCAGCGATCTTGCCCGGTTGGGGCGACTAGCCAACATTGCGGCACGCGCCGAGTTTTTTGGTGCGGTTGACCATCATCGGTCCTACACGGGGTTCGGGCAGATCTCGATCGTTGATGTGACGGCTCCCGCGACGGCGGTGCTGGCCCTTGAGTTAGTGGATCGGCTCGGTGCGGATCTGTCTCCCGATATCGCGTCCTGTATTTACGCCGGATTGACGACGGACACCGGGTCCTTCCGATTCGCGGGGACAACCTCAGGTACCCACCAAATTGCAGCTCGGCTCCACGACGCTGGGATATCTCATGATGAGATTGCCCGAGAGGTCTTCGACACGGCACCATTCGCTGCAGTCAAACTGCTGGGAGACGCAATCGCCGGTGCGCAACTGTTACCGACGGCAGCGGGCGGGTTAGGAATCGTCTGGGCGACAGTGACCAAGGCGCAACGAGTCGCGTTGGGGTTGAGCATGGACGCGGCAGAACCGATCATCGATACGATTCGAAGGACAGCTGAAGTAGAAGTCGCGGTCGTCATAAAAGAAGGGGACGATGGCGTCTGGAGGGTCTCAAGTCGTAGTAAGGGACTCGTTGATCTCGGGCTCGTGTGTTCGAGCCTGGGCGGCGGTGGCCACCGCTTCGCCGCGGGATTCTCTTCGGCATCGGAACCTGCGGATATAATCTCGCAGATTAGCGCTGCAATTGATGACGCATCTCCCAATCCGCGGGTCTAGTCCCGGTCACTTGGCGGATTCGGAACACGCTTATGGCTAAGAAACCTTCTACGTTCAATGGCATAGTCGTGGTCGATAAGCCAGCGAATCTGACATCACACGATGTGGTGACCCGGCTCCGGGGTTTCGCGGAAACCCGGCAGGTCGGCCACGCCGGAACTCTCGATCCAATGGCAACAGGGGTGCTGGTTTGTGGAGTTGGAAAGGCGACAAAGCTCCTCGGCCGGATCGCCGACACGCGTAAGTCGTACCTGGCGACGATTCGGCTCGGAGCTCGAACTTCGACCGATGACGCCCAAGGTGAGGTGCTGGAACTGACCGACGTGCATCCCCATCGGGAGGTATTTCGACACGCGCTTCCCGTCGAGGTTGAGCAGCTCACGGGCCAGATCATGCAGCGCCCAAGCTCCATCAGTGCCGTAAAAGTTGATGGTAAGCGGGCGTATCACCGTGTTCGGGCCGGGGAGAATATCGACTTACCGGCGCGACCTGTCTACGTCTCGCGCTTCGACGTACTCGACTCACGAATCAGCGCTCTATCGGAGAAGGTGACGGGCAGAGACGTCGAGGTCTTAGATGTTGATGTCGTCGTCGACTGTTCGACGGGAACCTACATCCGCGCCCTGGCTCGCGATCTGGGTCAAGCGCTTGGCGTTGGTGGGCATGTGATCGCCCTACGCCGGACTGCCGTCGGGCCTTTCGCAGCGGAAAGTTCACAGACCCTTGCCGAACTGGCTGCCGATTTTAAGGTACGGAGTTTGCGGAGCACATGCGAACTCCTGTTCGCAGGCGTCACCTTGGATGATCAAGCGGCTGACTGGTTCAGACACGGACGACGGAGTGCGTGGCCGACTGGTTGGGATTCGGCCGGGACTGTGGCAGTGAGCCACGACGGTGAGCTGATTGGGCTTGCCGAGTGTAAGGACGGTCTCCTCGCACCGACCGTGGTGTGGACCCCCGCATGAGGTCGAGCTACTCCATATCTGCCTACCTGCAGCAACAACGTCGCGTCAATGGCAGGATCTAGTCGTGGAGATTTGGGACGACCTTAGCGAGGTACCCGATGACTGGCCCGCATCGGTTGTCACCATTGGAGTCTTTGACGGCGTTCACCGAGGCCACCGTGAACTGATCCGCCGTGCCGTCAACCGGGCACGGGTATTGGACATTCCCGTCGCCGTGCTGACGTTTTGGCCGAATCCGGCAGAAGTGATCAAAAGAGGGAGCCCACCCACCCGCCTCTCGACGCTGGATCAACGCATACGTCTCTTTGCGGAACTAGGCGTCAATGCCACTCTGGTTCTTCCATTCACTCCTGAGTTGGCGCAAGCCTCACCGGAGATGTTTGCTGGGAACATCGTCGCCGAGGGGCTCCGGGCAAAGGAAGTGATTGTCGGAGAGAACTTTCGCTTCGGACACCGTGCTCGGGGCGATGTGGCGTTAATGGCAGAAGTTGGCCAGCGCCTGGGGATCAACGTTGAGGGAGTCCACCTGCTGACAACGGATCGGGAAGGCGATGCGGTTAGCTCAACGATGATCCGGCGCCAGGTGTGTGAGGGTGAGATAGCGGCGGCCAACCGCGCATTGGCTCGTCCACATCGGGTCGAGGGTGTCGTCGTTCAGGGTGAGGGCCGAGGGCGCGAGCTGGGCTTCCCGACCGCGAATCTAGCCGTAACGCCGTATGCCGCGATTCCTGCCGACGGGGTATACGCCGGTCGGATGGTCGCCAATCCATACGGTGATGCAAAGGTCTACCGAGCAGCGATCAGCGTCGGGACGAATCCGACCTTCGATGACGACATCACCCGCCGGGTCGAAGCGTGGGCCTACGAGGAAGACGGTCTTGAACTCTACGGCGTTCCGTTAGCCGTGGACTTTGCCGAGCTAATCCGCAAACAGGAGAAGTTCAACTCAACCGAGGAACTCGTATCGGCCGTAAGTGCAGACCTCGAGCAGATCAAACTCGTCATGGGAGAGCGGACTCGCTAGTCCCCGATGGCCTGCTCCCGCCCAAGCAGGCCGCTGCCCTCGTCGCCTCCCGTCCACGGCTGCTAGCCTTCTTATTGGAACGACAATCGGTCGAGCGCCCGATTGTTCGATACCCACACACGCCAATGTTTGTTTGGCCGTGATCTCACGCCACTGGTGCTACGCACTGACGGCCCTACTGCGCTCGAGGGAACGTTGCATGTCGATCGACGCAGAAACAAAGACCAGGCTCATCACCGAGTACGCCACCCATGAGGGTGACACCGGTAGCCCAGAGGTTCAGGTTGCGGTTCTATCGCATCGAATCTCCGCACTGACTGAGCATTTGAAGGATCACAAGCACGACCACCACAGCCGCCGCGGTTTGCTGCTGCTCGTTGGTCGTCGCCGTCGCCTACTCAACTACCTAGGCAAAACCGATATCAACCGATACCGGGCACTTATTGAACGGCTCGGCATCCGCCGCTAGCCGAACACCGGGGCGGGCAGTGCGCTCGACGCGTCGCTGGTAGACGCGGTCCTCGGTGGTGGCCCTGCGGGAAAAGCGAGATTTCGCCTCCCGAGTGCTTCGATCGAAGACCGGCTAACCAGTCACACGCTCGGCACACCCTCGCGCCCCTTTCACACAGAGGAGGGAACCCTATGGAGGGTCCCGACGTAGTATCTGCCGAAGCCGTTATCGACAACGGCTCTTTCGGCACCCGCACCGTACGCTTCGAGACGGGGCGTATTGCCCGTCAAGCAGCCGGGTCTACCGTTGTCTATCTCGACGAAGACACGATGCTGCTCTCAGCAACGACTGCGGGCAAGCACCCAAAAGATCACTTCGACTTCTTCCCGCTGACGGTTGATGTCGAGGAGCGGATGTATGCCGCTGGTCGCATTCCAGGATCGTTCTTCCGCCGCGAAGGTCGTCCGAGTGAAGATGCGATTCTGACCTGCCGCCTCATCGACCGTCCGCTGCGCCCGACCTTCGTTAAGGGTCTTCGCAATGAGGTTCAGGTCGTCATCACGGTCATGTCGCTTAACCCCGATCACGTGTATGACGTTGTCGCTATCAACGCGGCATCAATGTCTACTCAGCTTTCCGGGTTGCCGTTCTCGGGCCCAATCGGCGGTATTCGTGTCGCTCTCATTCGCGGCCAGTGGGTTGGATTCCCTAGTAACAGCCAGCTGGAGGAAGCTGTCTTCGACATGGTCGTTGCCGGTCGGATGACCGACACGGGCGATGTCGCCATCATGATGGTGGAGGCAGAAGCAAGTGAACGGACGATCGAGCTGATCGCTGGCGGCGCAACGGCCCCGACTGAAGAGGTCGTCGCTGACGGACTCGAGGCAGCCAAGCCCTTCATTGCAGCGCTATGCGCGGCACAGGTCGAGGTTGCGAGCAAAGCCGCCAAGGAGACCCTGGACTTCCCAGTGTTCCCTGACTACCAGGCGGACGCGGGCGAGGCAGTCGAAGGCGCGATCACTACGGAGCTGACCGCAGCACTAACGATTGCGGACAAACAGGACCGGGAGGCTGCCCTCGATGCTGCCAAGGCCACGATGCTCGAGCGCATTGGTGGCGACTTCGAAGGTCGCGAGAAGGAGCTAAGCGGTGCACTCCGAGCGCTGACCAAGAAGCTCGTCCGCGACCGGATCTTGCGCGACAAGGTTCGGATGGATGGCCGCGGGATCACCGATATTCGCGCATTGTCCGCCGAGGTTGAGGTTATTCCACGGGCACACGGTTCAGCATTGTTCGAGCGTGGGGACACCCAGATCCTGGGTGTCACAACGCTGAACATGCTGAGGATGGAACAGCAACTTGACACGTTGAGCCCAGTAACGCGTAAGCGGTACATGCACAACTACAACTTCCCGCCATATTCGACCGGTGAGACCGGTCGCGTGGGTTCGCCCAAGCGTCGCGAGATCGGTCACGGTGCCCTTGCTGAGCGCGCCCTAATGCCGGTTTTGCCCTCGCGTGAGGAGTTCCCCTACGCGATCCGCCAGGTTTCCGAAGCTCTGGGATCCAACGGCTCGACGTCGATGGGTTCAGTTTGTGCATCGACAATGTCGCTGCTCAACGCTGGTGTGCCACTGCGCGCACCGGTTGCCGGTATCGCGATGGGCCTTGTCTCCGATGAGGTCGATGGTCAGACCGAGTACGTCGCCATCACCGATATCCTCGGCGCGGAAGACGCATTTGGTGATATGGACTTCAAAGTTGCTGGTACTAAAGAGTTCGTCACTGCTCTGCAGCTCGACACCAAACTCGACGGTATTCCGGCATCAGTCCTCGCTGACGCGCTGACTCAGGCTCGGGATGCCCGCCTGGCAATTCTCGATGTGATGAACGAGGCGATCGATACCCCGGACGAGATGAGCGTGCTTGCACCACGCATCATCACCATCAAGGTTCCCGTCAGCAAGATCGGTGAAGTTATCGGGCCGAAGGGCAAGATGATCAAGCAGATCCAAGAGGACACTGGTGCGGATATCTCGGTCGACGATGACGGGACCATCTACATCGGTGCTGCAGATGGTGAAGCAGCTGAGGCTGCTCGCGACACGATCAACCAGATCGCCAACCCGACCATGCCGAACGTCGGTGAGCGCTACCTAGGGACTGTCGTGAAGACGACCAACTTCGGTGCATTCGTCTCGTTGGTGCCGGGAACTGACGGTCTGCTGCACATCACCGAGATCAAGAAGCTCGTTGGCGGGAAGCGCGTCAACGCGGTCGAAGATGTGTTGAACGTGGGTGACAAGGTTCAGGTCTCCATCAAGGAGGTTGACCCTCGTGGCAAGCTCTCGCTCACCCCAGTTCTCGATGGTGATGATGCCGTTGGAGCCCCGGATGCTTCAGCCGAGTCAGCCAAATAGGTAACGATTTTCATGCGTACGTCAGCGACCGGTCAACAACGCGCGGGTTCCACTCGCACGCTGTTGACCGGTGCTGATGGCGCGGTCGTTAAGCGGACTGTTCTACCCGGCGGCTTACGGGTGGTGTCGGAATCAATCCCGACGTCGCGCTCCGTCGCTCTCGGCTTCTGGGTCGGGGTCGGTTCCCGCGACGAGACACCAAAGTCCTCGGGTGCATCCCATTTCCTTGAGCACCTCCTGTTCAAGGGAACACGCAAACGGGGACCTTTTGAAATTGCGGCCGAGATTGAGGAAGTTGGCGGTGACCTCAATGCCTTCACGACGAAGGAGGTCACCTGCTACCACGCTCGAGTACTGGCCGATGACCTCCCGCTAGCTGTGGACGTGGTCGGAGACATGGTGTCCTCGTGCCTGATCACGCCGGAGGATGTCGAGTCGGAACGAGGGGTTGTTCTGGAAGAAATTGCCATGAACGAGGACGACTTCACCGATGTTGCGGCACAAAAACTCTCTGCCCAGTTATTCTCAGCATCTCGACTAGGCGTTCCAGTCGTCGGCTCTCCAGGAAGTTTGAAAGAGATCACTCGAGCCAATGTGTGGCGCCACTATCGCCGCCACTACCGGCCAAATGACGTCGTTATCACGGCATCCGGAGCCGTTGATCATGAGCAGCTTGTTCGTGAAGTTCGCAAAATTGCCGCTCATTGGGTCACAGACAGGTCAGCAACTCCCACGCCCGCCCGTGCGCTGCGGAGTCGACCTGCCAAGTTCCGTACTGTTCCCGGCTGTGAGGTCATCAGTCGGCCCACGGAACAAGCCCACATCATGCTCGGTGTCCCTGCTTACAGCCGGGTAGATGATCGTCGCTGGTCGCTGGCAGTGCTAGAGACCGCGCTCGGCTCAGGAATGGCGAGTCGCCTCTTCCAGGAGGTCCGCGAGAAGCGCGGGCTGGTCTATTCCGTCGCATCTTTCCGATCGGGCTACGCCGACGCGGGGATGTTAGGCGTCTACGCAGGAACGCTGCCGGATAAGGCCGATACGACGATCGAAGTGATTCAGGAAGTCCTCGCAGAGGTCGCCAAGAACGGACTAACCGATGATGAAGTCGCGCGAGCTAAAGGGCAACTGCGTGGCTCGACGGTGTTGGATTCTGAGGACCCCGGCTCACGGATGAGTCGTCTGGCAGATACCGAGATATTGACCGGAGCGTTCACTAGCCTGGACGACACGCTTGAGAGGATCGAGCTAGTGACGAGTGAACAAGTGGCGCGAGTCGCCGCTCACCTACTGACTCAACCGCAGACGCTGACTGTAGTTGGCCCGTACGAGTCGGACCGAACTTTCGGATCGGGGGACTAGTAACGATGCCCGATCAGATCAGAGTTGGCGTCCTTGGTGCTCGCGGCAGAATGGGCGCGGAAGTATGCCGGGCTGTCACCGGATCCCCAATGATGGAGCTAGCGGCTGAGTTGGATGAGGGTGACGACCTTTCGATTCTGACTGCCAGCAGTGTCGACGTTGTTGTTGATTTCACGAACCCGAGCGCGGTGATGGCGAACCTGGAGTTTTGCATTAGTCAGGGAATCCACGCGGTCGTCGGGACATCAGGTTTTGGACCAGATCGTCTTGAGGCGCTATCGGACCGGCTGACCAAGGCTCCGAACGTCGGTGTGCTGATTGCGCCCAACTTCGGTATTGCCGCTGTCCTCATGATGCAGTTTGCCGAGCAGGCTGCGCGCTTCTTCGATAGCGCCGAGATTGTTGAGCTCCATCACCCCAACAAAGTCGATGCTCCCTCTGGAACCGCAAGGCGTACGGCTGAGTTGATTTCCCGTGCCCGCCTCGCCGCTGGTTGTGATCCGATGCCTGATGCGACGACTGAGGAGCTCCCGGGGGCACGTGGCGCTAACGTGGATGGGGTACGGGTGCACGCAGCTCGGATTCAGGGGATGATGGCCCACCAGGAGGTTATTTTCGGGGGACCTGGGGAGGTGCTGACGATTCGACACGACTCAATGAATCGTGAGTCGTTTATGCCTGGTGTTTTGTTAGCAGTCACAGAAATCCGTGCCTGCCCAGGGCTGACCGTCGGGCTTGAGCACCTACTCGATCTCTCGTAGGGAGTTGCTGTGAGCGCACGAACAACGGTTGTCATTCTCGTCGCCATTCTC
>JBLHZE010000012.1:0-17283 GCA_047631015.1 Actinomycetes bacterium | reverse complement strand
AGCAGCAACCAGATCATGCTCGGTTCCATCGTGCGATGCGGGGGCGTGGCTGCACTGGCTGCATCGAAAATCCGCCAAAGCCCAAAGACCAGCAGTCCCACGATCACTAGCCAAACCAAAAACACAATGCCTTCTCCCCAAATATTTCTAAAACCTCGCCGCTCGATGAGCGGTCGCTCCACCCGCGTTTGCTAAATGCCGGACCATGCGATTGTCACCCGCCGTGGTGCCTCCTTCGCGTCCGGGTCGGGTAGTTCCCGACCTCGTTATCGTGGAGATTAACTTGTATCCGTCGCCCGACAACCGCTCTCGTGAACCAAGTTGTCAGTAAGGGTTGCTCGGGATGCTCCCTTGATGTTACATCGTGATGCAGGTCGTGGGGAAGTTGTAGCGACGGCGGGAATGGGCATGCAGCGGTTGTGGGCAGTGGTGTGTGCGTTGGTGTTGTGTGTTGCTGGGATGGTGTTTCCTTTCGATTGGTTTGATTAACTGACGCGGGTTTGTGGGGCTAGGGTCATATATCAAAACCTAGAGTTGGGGTTGAGGGTTTCCGCTGTAACCCGTACTGAACCCGAGCGCCTATGACGCCCCGTGAAGCAACCGACGCCGACGCAGCCTCCACCGAAACGCTAGCTGGTTCAGCTGGTCGTAATGCTGGCCGAGTATGTGTTCCATTTCCGCTTTTTCGGCTGCTTCGTGCTCGGCATCCTTCTCAGCTTGCGCCGCTTTTGCTAACTTCGACTGGTCGTCCCGGGCCAGTTTCTCGGCAGGGAGCTCGGTGGGGCGTTTGTTGCTGGCGGCGAATTCGGCAGCCACCCGGCCTCGTTTGCTGGGCTTCGCAGCGGGTCCATTCCGTAGGCCGCTACGGCCTCGGTCAGTAGGAAGCGTGTGTTCTGGTTTTGCTGAGAATTGTTCTCCCCCCCGTTTTGGCTTTTCGGGGGTTGAGACTGTAAGCGTGAGGGCTGGTTTAGGCAGGGCGATGATGCCGTCAACCTGCGTTTTACTGGCTCCAACCCGCTCTCGTGAGCCCAATGCTGTAAGGCGGATTTATGGGCAGGTAGGCCTCTCAGCCGTCAAGTTGGGCGACGGAATATGTGGGTAACCGTTAGCGGTGGACAGGTTGCCCGCCAGTCCCAAATGCACCGTAGCGTCGCCCCATGTTTCTCTCACCCACAGATCGCACGTCGCCACGGGTTCGCTCTGCTCACCTGCGTCGAAGCTTCAGTAAACATCGCCGACTACTCGCTTCACTGCTGGCTGGATTCGCGTGCCTCATCGCCCTGGGTGAACTCCGGCCACCGGCTCCTGTCACGATCGCCTACCTCAGCGCGAGTGCTGCACTGTCGGCCGGACATATCCTCACCGACGCCGATCTAGCAGAGATCGCATGGCCTGAGCATCTCCCGGCCCCGAAAGGCCTTACTGACCGTTCAGACATCATCGGACGAACGACAGCGGGACCACTTGCCCCCGGCGAACTCGTCAGTGAATCCCGCCTCGTGAGTCCTGGATTGCTTGAGATCGCAAACCTTGCTCGCACACGTGGAACTGAATCCGTCGTGGCTGCGCCAGTCCGACTGGCGGATCCGGATCAGGCATCGCTGGTCAGGCCCGGCGACCTCGTCGACGTGCTCGCTGCTCGCGCCGTCGACGGCGGCGGGCAGTCAGCCACTCTCGTCGCGGCAGACGCCATTGTTATTACAATTCCAGGAGGTGCAGCCGCATCGGAGGACACGGGTCTCATGGCGCCCGGTGGCGGTAGCACGGGCAACTTCGATGGCGGCCACCTCATCGTGTTGGCTGTCGAGGAATCCACCGCCATAGATCTCGCTGCAGCGTCAACGAGGAGCCAGCTCAGTGTCGTGCTCAAGGATCGATCTCGCTCAGTGACTCCCCGCCCGCAAGCGACCGATCTGGATCACGCTAGTCCTGTGGGTCCTTAGCCGCCCGGGTCGTGCCGCCGGTTCCGTTTGCGCCCGCCACCAATGAATCCCGAATCTCGCGCAGCAGAGCAATCTCTTCCTCCACCTCTGGCTCTTGCTTCTCATCGGTGTCACTCTGGGACTTCCATGCATTCATTGGAAGCACGAAGATGAAGTAAACGACGGCTGCGGTGATCAGGAACGTGATGGAACTGTTGAGGATCGCACCCAAGTCGAAGACCTGTCCGCTGACAACGATTTTGCCGCCATCAACGCCGCCGCCCAAGGCGAGGTTGATAAGCGGTTGAATCAAGCTGCTCGTAAACGAGGTGACAAGCGCGGTGAACGCTGCACCGATGACGAAAGCAACTGCCAAGTCGATGACATTGCCGCGCACGATGAAGTCGCGAAAACCTTTGATCATTATCTCTCCTGTACAAGTTGCAAATTGGTGACGTTGTCACTGGGGTCGGCTCGAGTGTTGTTGGGTCTCTAGTCACCGTGGTGTGGTGGCTTTTCCGCCGCGTAGCGATCTGCGCCCTCGTCGTGCTCAGGCCGTTCGTCCCACGACTCAGGATCGTAAGCGGTCGTTGCTAGCGGGTCAAGATGATCGTTATCTAGATCACGAGTTGGCCCACGGGACGCCCGCGAGTCGTCGGCTTTGGCCCTACTAGTTTCGTCGACGGGAGACGTGGCGCCGTCGCTAGCACTCCGTTCAGATTCGTCAATCACGAGAACGCCAATCGTAGGGAAAACTCTGGGTCCGGATACTACGCAGACTGTCCCGCAGCGGCGAGAGCCAACGACGGGTCTCCCGGTATGGACTTCCGGCTTGGCGTGACCGCCACCGCGATCGTACCCGCATAGCCCATATTGTCGTGATCAGAATATCGGCCTTGACCCAGGCAGTCGTCCATATACCGACATAGACCCTCGTACATCCGGAGCAAATCTCAACAGGATTTGAGTGACCCCGCCATTACCCAACGTAGTGCGACGAGCACCACATCATGGGATGTGTTCACTCGCTGAAAACGTGGGAAGGACACTGGAGCCACTGGATCCGGGGGAGCCGGTGGCTACGCAGGCCGACGCCGTGAGTCGTTCGGGGGGACTGACTCCAGCGTCGGCCGCGTACCCGGCAGAACCTGAGCCGATCCGTCCGACAGAATATCCGGAGTGCAGAGGGGATAAAGCACAACGAAGAGCCGGCCATCTGACGCCCTCGGGGGGGTCCGATGCCAGGTTTCTCTGGCTCCCCGCTACCTCACCTAACTTGCAGCGAGCAGATCAATAATGAAGATGAGCGTCTTGCCGGCGAGCTGGTGCTGTCCCGATTCCCCGTATGCAAGCGCGGGCGGGATAACAAGCTGACGGCGGCCGCCTACGCGCATCCCGGGAATGCCCTCTTGCCAACCGGCGATAAGTCCATTCAGCGGGAACGTGATGGACTCGCCACGATCCCATGACGCATCAAACTGCTCGCCGGTGTCGAACTCGACACCCACGTAGTGCACGGTCACCTGTCCACCGGCAACCGCTTCAGCACCGTCTCCTACGATCATGTCTGTGATTACTAACTCTGTCGGCGGCTCGCCGCCCGGGAATTCAATCTCTGGTTTGTCCATATGACCATCGTTACAGGCGAACAACGTCGGTGTCGATGTGGGATTCTTTTTCCGTGACACGTTGGCTGTACAGGCTCGGACACGCCTGCGCGGTACGCGGGCGGCTTGTCATCGCAGCCTGGGTAGTGGCAGTACTGATGATTATGGGCGCAAACTCCCTGATTCCAGGGGCTTCGGTTGAGTCATTCAGCCTCCAAGGTACCGACAGCACCACTGCCCAAGAGCTCCTCGGGCGGGCCTTCCCCGGTACGTCGACTGAGGCAAATCCACTCGTGCTTTCCAGTGACACCCTCCGTTTAGACGAGGGCGCGGGGGAAGCAGCCGTGGACTCGATTGCTGATGCGGTCGGGGCCCTTCCCGCCGTTTCAAGCGTGACAACGCCCTCGGACCAGCCCTCGCTGCTGGCCGAAGATGGCACTACAGCAATCGTGCAGGTAGTAGTTAACGACCAATCAATCGGCAGGGACGACGTTGCTGCGGAGGTCTTCGACACCGCAAAAGCTGCTGCTCCGCCTGACATTAACGTCGATATCGGCGGGATTCTCGGTACCCAACTGTCGACCCCGGATACCCGTTCGAGCGAGGCCGTGGGCCTGCTCGTAGCGCTCGTTGTGCTGTTCTTCGCGATGCGCAGGGCCTGGGCTGTCGCACTTCCGCTGATCAACGCAATCGTCGCCGTCGGAGCCGGTCTCGCGATTATCGGACTTCTTGGCCGAGTGGTCTTCATCCCCGATGTTGCCCCGACCCTCGGCACAATGCTTGGGCTCGGAGTGGGAATCGACTACGCACTCTTTCTGGTAACTCGGCATCGAAAGCTTCTCGTGCAGGGCTATAGCGTCCCGGACGCGGTGGGTCGCACGGCAGGTACCGCAGGCGCCGGAATGGTCTTTGCCGGTGGCACGCTGATTGCCGCCGTCGTCGGTCTTACGCTGACCGGTATCAGCTTCCTGGCCTGGCTGGGCTATGCCGCCGCAATCGTGGTCGCGATTGCTGTCTTTGCATCACTGACCCTCCTACCGGCCATGCTCGGCGTGCTCGGTCACCGCGTGATGCCAAAAAAGGCACACCTTGTCGATGAGCACGACCACGAGGAGCTCGACAAGTCGTGGTGGGCGCGATTGGCCACGGCAGTGACCGACAAGCCGTGGACTTTTGCCATTAGCTCCACTGTTCTACTGCTCGTGCTCGCCGCACCGACCCTGAGCCTGGAACTCGGTCATAGCGATGCCAGCGACCTCCCCGAATCGACGGTCTCCCGGCAGGCATACGACGCGGTGGCGGCTGGATTTGGCCCGGGCACCACCGCACCGCTCGCTGTTGTCAGCCAGATGTACACCATCGCCACGGCTCCAGAAGGAGTGACCGGCCCCGGTGATCCGCGCACTCAGGATCCTCGCCTCACAACCCTTGCGGTAGACCTCGCAGCGACGCCGGGGGTCGTGCGAGTCGATTCACCGGTGGTGTCAACCGACGGCGGTGTCGCTGTCATCCAAGTGATTCCGGAGTGGAATTCAGCCGATCCGCAGACCGCAGAACTTGTCGAGCGATTAAGGACCGACGTAATTCCCGAGGCGACTGCTGGCAAAGGAATGGCCTCCTACGTCGGAGGCGTGACAGCTCTGACCACCGATCTCTCCGAGCTCATCGCTTCCCGCACAGTTGGCTTCATTGTCGGCGTCGTGGTGCTGTCATTCATCCTGCTCATGTTGGCCTATCGATCCTTGCTGATCCCTTTCAAGGCCGCCATGATGAACCTCATCTCGATCGCCGCCGCCTACGGGGTCGTGACTGCGGTCTTCCAATGGGGATGGGGTGCACATCTCATCGGCGTCGACGCCCCTGTACCGATCGAGTCCTACGTCCCAATGATGATGTTTGCCGTGCTGTTCGGGCTATCAATGGACTACGAAGTCTTCCTGCTTACGGCATTCCGCGAACACTGGGAGCGATGTGGCGATATGCATATCGCGGTCCGGCGTGGACTTGCCGACACTGGTCGACTCGTCACCTCTGCGGCACTGATCATGGTGGCGGTATTTGGCAGCTTCATCCTCAGTGACAACACCACTGTGAAGATCTTTGGTGTGGGATTGGCAACGGCGGTCCTCGTCGATGCCAGCATCGTCCGGTGCCTACTTGTGCCTGCGATCATGGTCCTCGCGGCCAAGGGCACCTGGTGGCTCCCCGGATGGCTCGACCGCCTACTCCCTCAACTACATGTCGAGGGAGACCCGACAGCCCTCAGCGGGGCCGCAGCCAGCAATAGCTCCCAGACCCGCTTGGGGCGCCCGGCGATTTTGCACCGACCGGTGCTGGTCATCGGAACCGTCCTGGGGGCATTCCTCGCGTGGGTTCTCGTCTCGCGACTTCCCGGCCTGCCGTTTGAGGCTAGTACAGCGATCGCAATGTCTGCTGTCCTCGGTGGTGTTGCGGTCCTCTTACCATCCGCGGCGACCGGCGAATCCGGGAACCGACCCATGCGGGCACTGGGATACGCCATTGGAGTCCTGCTGGGACTCGTCGTCATCGGTATTCTCTCGCTATTCATTCCGCCCGTCCCTGCCGACGGCGGAGCCATTACGGCGTGGGCCATTGTGCTGGTCAGTCTGCTTGCGGTTCTCGTCGTTGGGCGAACACTTGCCCTACCGATACTGCTCGGCGCGATCAGCACCGCACTGGCACTAGGCCTGCTCGCCGCGACCTCTCCTGATTCCCTGACGCTGATTCTGGTGACCTTGGTCCCAGCACTTACCACTGTGATGGTCGCCAGCATCGTCGTTGGCATAGTTTCGCCACCTGAGAACAATGTGGACGTCCCACCAGAGGGAAACGAACCGCGCGACCGGGAGCTCGCTACCGCGGGCGGGCGCCATAATGAGGAGCTGATACCGATGATTGACGTAGATGATCATGGTCCTGATACCCCGCGGGGGCACTCATGAGCTCGCCACGTCGCGCGCTCCTGGCTAGCGTCACGGCCGTATTACTCGCGACCCTCAACGCTGCACCCGGACTTTCGGCGCAGGACCAGACCCCCACCACACCCCAGCCGCCGCTCGTCAGCGAGCAATTGGTGACAGCGGTCTTGGACCCGTCCGGACTCCCTACCGAAGCGCAGTTGTTCAATCGCATTGTCGCCACCGACGTGCCGACTGACTCAGTGACGGCCACAACCTCCACGGTTGATTTGCGCTACCTCGACCGCACTGGGGCACCTCCGGTGAACGGCACGACCGTGACGTACTCGGTCGGCGGTCCCGGACAAACAACAGCATCTACGCAGGCCTTATTCGACAAACCGCTCCCGGTTGCATTTCACGCCGAATATGCAACGAGTGGCGTTGGGGCCAACGGTATTAACCCCAACTCAGTCACCGGTCGCGATGGCGACCTGGCGATCACCTACACGGCGACCAACACCGACGTCGTCAATCAACCGATCACTTACACGAACGCCGCAGGAAACCAGAAGACTAAAGAGCAACCAGTTTTCGCGCCATTCGTTGGCACGGTGATCGCGACCCTGCCCAGTGATATCGAGTTACGCGACGCGGGCACGGCCGTCGTCAGTACGACAACAGAAGGGCTGACGGCACTCCAGTGGAATCTGGTTCTTTACCCACCGCTGGGGAGTTTCCAACAGGTGATGGCGTTTCAGATTAGTGGCAACGACCTGACCGTTCCCGCAGTCAGGATGGAAGTCATCCCCGTTTCGAATAGCCAGGACCCGGCGGTTGGGTTCTCCTCCACCCTGCTCAGCGACTCCGTCACGGGCAGCACCGAGCTCGCAGGTGCGCTGACAGAACTAGACGATTCCACCCTCCAACTCGCCGCCGGTGCACGTGACCTAGCGGCAGCCCAGGATGCTGCGGTGGCCGGTACCGAATCGGCCGCAACAGGTTCTGCGGGGATCGCGCTCGGTGCTGACCAGCTAACGAAAAGTCTCGGCGATTTATCGTCGGGGTTAGACGACCTCGCGGGACCGAATGGACTGTCGGGGGCTGTCGATGCCACCGCTCAACTGGCAGAAGCAGTCAGCGATATCGCTGACATCATCGGCGCAGACAGTGACCCATCGATCAATCCTGAGCCGCCGCTCCCGTCGCGAGTGACGCTCGTACAGGCATCGAGGGTTTCCCAGACGATCGCTGAGGGGTTGCAGCGGGCTGCTAACGAGGCAGCTGCAGATGATGCGGCTGCAGTAACGGCACTGCAGGCCGCGCGCGCTAAGCTATGCGATCCACCTGCTACACCCTCGCAGGATGGGTGCGGTGATCTTACAACCGCGCTAATAAACGCCTCGTTGGCCGCAGTAAAGTCCAGCGGCGTAGCTTCGGGGCTTACCAACCTGAACACCCAGGTACTCGCCAAGATCACGAACGGCCTAATCGCCGTTAGCACTAGGCTTAAGAGCACAAACGGCCAAAGTGTCTATTCTGGATTAGAAGACCTTGAAAAAGCGCTTGCTCAGGCCGTGGAAGCCGTGGATGCGCTCGCGGCTGGGTCCGCGAGTGCTGTGACCGGGGCGGACGGACTATCAACCGGAACGAGCGACCTCGCTGATGGACTCGGTGAACTCGCTGCTGGTTCCAACGTCATCGCGCAGGGGTCAGAACAGCTCTCCGGGTTGGCGGTGCAACTGCAGACCGAGGGAACATCTCAGGTTCTCAGCCAGGTCATCGACTCCTCGTCACAACCAGCACTCGCCAATGCCTACCTCACTGCGGCCAGCGACCGAGCCGGAGACGCGAGCCCCTATCCGCCACCGACCGATGCCGTGGCGCGCGTGGCGTACGTCTACTCTCTGGATCCCCCGGCGCCCGAGGCGGGTATCAGTCCGGCAGCTATCGCTATCGGACTGATCGTGCTGGCTGCCCTCGTCGTCGTCATGGTGCGGCGACTGCGTAGGCCCTCCTCCTCCCCGGCCTAAGCGACCTGCATCTTCATCAGATGTTTCCCGCCCTGACTACTCCGTGTGCATTTATCGTGTCGCTGCCTCAGGTAGGGAAAAGGCTGAAGAGAAGGTCGAGCAGGTAGATGTAGGTTCCCCTATCGGAATTTCGATGCTACGGTTAAGAAAGTTACGATACCGTAGGTTGACTATCGCGGGCCGAAGTGGCTGCGAGAATCGATAGCTCAGCGACGGCGCATCTGTCGGAACTCTTAGCCGCATAAACCAACTCGCGCGATTTGTCGCCCAGCTCACCACAGCTACTTCCCGGAGGAATCCGCATGGCACCTATGCTCCCCGACACGTCCCGCCCTCGCGCGTTCTCCAACAGGCTCTTGATTGGCTGCACGGTCGCCGCGACCGCATTCGGCACCGTTGCCGTGGCTGGTGCTGCCCAAGCTGCCGATACGACGCCCCCCGTCATCTCGGGGATCTCGCTTCCAATGGGCACGACTGGCCCTGAGGTCGACCTGGGCGCCGACATTGTTGACCCCGAATCTGGAATCAACAAGGCCTACGTCAACGTCGTCACCGAGGCCGGACGACATGCAGCGGGAATCCGTCTATGGGATGACGGCTCACACGGAGATTCCATAGCAGGAGATGGTCGCTACCAGGCGCGAGTCGTCCTTGACCTAGCGGACGGGGCCTACACCCTCTCTCTTGACACCTACGACTCCAAGTACAACCACGCGGAACCAGCAGCCGGTTCATTGGTTGTCTCCGGCAGTCAGTACCAGTGGACGCCGTTGGATTCCACCTCGATTCCAGCCCCGACTCCGTCAACGTCAACACCCTCTCTTACCCCGACACCCACGCCACCTGTCATACCAACCCCTTCCTCACCTACCACCGCCCCAACCATGCAACCTTCGGGTCTATTGATCGAGCCGACGACTACTCCGACGGGCTCAACGATGGGGCCTGTACAGATCACGGCTGATGTTTCGGACGCAGAATCTGGCGTTCGGCGGGTCTACGCATACGTCGACGAACCCGCCCCTTCGGGACGCAATGTTTTGGGGCTAGCAATGTCCGATGACGGCAGTAATGGCGACGTGGCGGCAGGCGACGGACGCTACAGCGTGACCAGTCCACTGAACCTGGGCGACGGAATCTACGAGGTCTCGATTTTGGCTCTGAACGGGAAATACGACGAGCGCAAGGTACTGGTATCCACCCTCCGAGTGAGCGGCTCCACCTACACGTGGTCGCGACCAGGCGGCGGCACCCCGTCCCCAACCACCACACCTCTTCCCACCCCCACACCGACAGTCAGCAGTCCCCCAGCGGGTACGAACCTCGTCACGAATGGATCGTTCGAAGACGGCCTTGACGGTTGGACGCCGTCCGGTTCGTTCGCTCTCATCCCCGATGCGGCGCAGGGTTCAACTGCCGTACGACTCAATGGAACGGCGACCGCCAATGCGCGCGTCCAGCAGCACCTGGGTCCCCTAAAGCCACGATCGATGTACACGATGGCCGTGAGATACAAGACGGACGGCACACTCCCGGAAGACATTTGGGCGTCCTACGGAGTCGAAGGCGACCTCCAGTTGGCGAAAACGAACTCCGTTCAGAACCCAGATTTTTCCGAATCACGCTTCGTTTTCTACACGAATGATTCGGCTACTGACATAAACGTGTGGGTGATGGCTGGGCGCAACCCGCGTCCGGGGTCGGCGACCTTCGATGACATTCGCCTGGTTGAAGGCCCGATGCCGCAACCAGTGCCCGGCGCAGGACAAAACCCGTTTCCCACTCCACCAGCCCTCCCGACATTGCCCGTGCAGGGCGAGAACCTCCTGACCAACGGCAGCTTCGACCAAGGCGGCGACGGCTGGGTACTCGATGGCGCCACTGCTGTCGTCCAGGGCGATGAGACTGCGGTTGCCATCACGCCGACCGAAACAACGGCTCGGATCGTGCAGGACATTCTTCCCCTGCTCGCGCCGAACCAGACGTACACGCTGTCGGCCAGGGCGCGGGCGACCGAAACCGGATCAACTATCGGCTTCACAACGAGGGATGGCTCGATCGATGCGGCCATCAGGGTCGACGGATCGTCCTGGCGCGACTACACCACAACGTTCACAACTCCGGCGGACTACGTCACTGGAAAAGTCAGTGCCGAGTTCTACAAAGGCAATACGGGGACTCTCACCGTGGGCGACATCCGCCTCAACGCCGTCGGCGGCGAATGGCTCGATACGCCAGACCCGATGCCGAATCCGAATCAACCTGCGCTCTTCGACGACTTCAAGGGAACGTCGATTAACTCCGACGATTGGCTCCTCGCCGACAAAGGCTGGGGTGGCGACAACGGAGGCGTGGTACCAGAAAATGTCTCGATCGGCGACGGCGTCGTAAGGTTAGAAGCACACGGGGACCGTTACACCGGTAACGTAAAGGGAGTGGGCGGTTCCCGCACAACTCGCGTCGGAGCGTCACTCGTTACTCGAAACTACTTCGCCTCGGGTCGCTACGAGGTACGGGCAAAAATTCCCCGCGAACTAGGTGCGTGTACCGCATTCTGGAGCTTTCATTACATCGAAAACACGCCGTCTGACGCAGGCTTCTGGGAGGAGCCCAACAAGATTCGTAACTCCGAAATCGACTGGGAATTTCCAACTGCCAAGGATGACGGAAGCGCCGACGACGAGATCTCGTTCGACAATGCGCGGGCAAATACGTGGGGTGGAAAGTATGGCGGCGAGGGCGGCAACGAGTCGCTGCGCCCATCGATCGGCCACCTCGTCGCTGATGGCGACTTTCATGACTACGCATACGATTGGAACGCTGGCGGCGACGGAGTGACGCCCTACATCGCGTGGAGCATCGACGGTATCGAGGTTGCACGTTATACCGGTGCCGAGTACGGCCAGGACAATGTTCCTTTCCGGTCATCGCGATTCTGGATCGGCATCTGGTTCCCGGCCAGTGGCTACAAAGACGAAGTCGGCTGGGCCGGCACCCCGGACTTTGACACGACTGTCTTGGAGATCGACTCCGTCGCAATTACACCCCTACCGGCCGCAAACGATCGCTTCGAGCCCGAGACCTGGCCGAATGGCTTCTTTGCCTCCCCCAGTGAGTATCCATAGCCACCAAAATCGGCAGATCGCTTATTCCCCGATGGGACGCGTCGCCGAGATAGGGTTGACACATGTGTTGCCCCATTCTCCGCCCGGCGAATGGTGGTTCGCTTCCTGCTCAGAGCTTCAAGCGAGGGTGACTATGCGCCGATGGGTGAGCCAGACACCGCAGTTTGCGGTCGCACCTCGTCTCGCGGAGTCACGGTGCGCCTAGGCAAGCGTCTGCTGCAGCCTGTCGTGATGGTTCGGCCCGGGCATCCCGCATTCAAAAAAGCCGCATTTGTCTGTCTCGGATTTGTTGTTCCGATGGCAGTTTGTACCTATTTCGCGGAATTGACGATGGGAACCGTCTCAGGCATGTCCGGAATGTTGGTGGTGCTGGCAGACCCCGGAGGAGCATTTCAACGGCGAGCGAAAATCGCCCCAGCTGGTGTACTCCTGGGAGCGGTTGTCCTGTTTGTGATGCTGCTCTTTTCGGCCAGTGCCGTCATCTCGATCTTGCTCGTGGGCATCTTCATTCTGGTCTCAGGATTCTTCCTCCTGTATGGAACAGCGGGGGGGTCGGTGGCGAACCCGATTCAGCTCATGTTGCTGCTTGGACTCGCTCTCCCGACCGGCGATCTCGCCACCAGCGCAGCTCTCTTTGCGGTATCTATTGCCGGAATCGGCTGGGGAACTCTCGTCGTCCTCGCTCCATGGCCGTTCGTCGGCAGTCAGCCAGTCTGGCGAGTCTTTGCCGAGGCCTTCGAGGTGACCGCGAGGGTGGCGGATGGAATCGCGGTCGTCACAGCGTCAACCGATCAGGAGCTAGCCGACCGCGGGCTGCTCAGGGATTGGGACGACAACCGATCCGACCTTGCCCCCGCTTACAAGAAAGCCGACGACAACGCACAGTATCTGACGCTCCATGGAATTCCGGCGCGCGTAGTTTTGAATGAGCTCGACGAGTTAGCGGCCGGAATCATGGCCTTCAGTACCCGTTTTAATGAAAGCCACAACACAAGCGGCGTCAGCAGGGCGGCTCTCGCGAAGGACTTCACGGCCCTGGCCAATGCACTCCGCGATGATGCGCGGCGCGTGAAGATTGGGCAGCTACCCGCCGGGAACCCACCTGGCCTACCAGCAATCAGAGCGCTGGCCAATTCTGCCGCCGACTCCGTGTTGGCCCGGCTGAGCCAGGCAATAATCGCCGGCATCGCTGGTCTGCAGACGATCAAGAGTTCACGCGCACCTCGACTCGCAGAGCCGCGGCCCAAACCCTCAGTCATTGCGTCAGTGAGATCAAGTATCTCAGCAGACTCCGTAGTGTTTCGCCATGTTGCTCGGTTCGCGATCACCGCCATGGTTGCCGTTGCAATATTCAGACTCTTTGACGTTCCAGACGGCGCGTGGATTTTTCTCACCGTCATTGTCGTACTGAAGCCGGGGATCGGGTCGACTATTGATCGAATCCTGCAAAGAACCATCGGGACCATGCTTGGGGTCGTTCTTGCAGCAGGGCTCGTTTCACTGCTTACGGGTCGGATATGGCTGATCGTGATTGTGATGACAGTCTTGCTGTTCATCATGGTTAGTACAGCCCCGCTGAACTACTTGTTCTGGGCGGTCGCGATTACTCCCTTCGTTCTTCTCGGTATAGACGCGGCGGTGCCCCACGACTATGCCGATGTCGCCTGGCGGCTACTGAACACAATCATCGGTGCAGGGCTGTCCCTTCTCGCGACCTACACGCTATGGCCGAGTCGAGGAGCCCAGATAGTCCCTCGGGCGATCGCCAGAGCATACGGGGCTGTAGACGAGACTCTCTGTTCCTTGACAAACCAACCCGATACGCAACAGGCTCGAGAACTGCACCGCACTTCTCGAGCAGCAGAAGCTAACGCTCGCTCGCTTCTCGGCGAAATGGAAAACGAGCCTGCAGTTGCATTGGAAACGGTCGACCAAGACCGCACCATGCTGTGGGGTCTGACTCGCATCCGAACGCGAGTTCTCACAGCCATCATCGAGATCGACCAGCGGCGACAGTACCCGTTGACAGACTCCGAACTCGCGTCAGCGGGAGATGCACGCACTGCCGTCCAGGCCTTGGCACAGACCGCACTCTCGATCCCCGTTCCCACGCCTGTTGCCGACACCAAATTACCGGAGGTCAAGGACGCGTCCCCGGACTCAGTCGATAGCGACTTCGTCGGCATGCAAGACGTGGCGGCCGCGGTCGCGGTGAAACTTGAGAAGTTGACGCGCGACACCAAGATGACTCTGTAGCGACCTTTCGGCGCTGCCCTCCGGCTTAGCTTTCGCGCATCCCGCGAACGGGGAAGCATCTAGGCGCGCCAGCCATTTAGAACCGCGAGTAGTCAGATGCACCTTGTCGCCCGCCAGCAGATGGCTGCGCTGACGGATTTTTTTGTGGTAGTTGATCATGTGCAGCCGCTTGTACTTTTTTGCTTGCTCTCGCAGGATCCGGTTCACTGGAGCTCCCGGGCCCTGCGGCCAACTGCGCGGCCGGGACGTGTTTACCCACCACACTTCTACCTTCTGCTTCTTTGCCAACCGCACTACCCGACTCACATTTTTCTTGAAGGCGTGGCCTGCCCGGTCATTGGTGCCCAGAGCCACCACCCACGCGTCCGCTTTGCGCGCGCGCTCTGATCCGAAGCCAGCGCCGTACCTCTCCTGCAGCGCCCCACGGGTCGACAACCCGCCCTTTCCATAGGCATCCGCCTTGATCTCTAACCTGCGAAAGACACGTCGAACATATTTGCCTGCCCCGCCCTGCGACGGGTCTGTCAATGAATCACCGATAACGAAGACTTTGCTCGGGCACTCGGCCGGTTTTCCGCTGACCTCTGCCGCGTTAATCGGGGCTACTCCAACGAGTGCGCCTGCTGCCACGATCGTCGCGAGCGCGCCCACAGCTAATGACCGGTACCGCGCTAGGAGGTGCATTTTGCCAAAGGTACTACAAGCTGTGTCCGTCTAGGATCCTTAAGTTCGCACCCATCAAGGATCGGGTAGACCACAGAAATACCGCTGTGAACAAGAGTTCCCAGCCCAGGATGCCGTTTCCAAAAGCCGAGAGCGGCCCGATAGACTCCCCGCCAGGGTTCTCTCGCGAGTTGTTTTGTGACCTCGCCCCGAACGCCCCGGTAGCTCAGTCGGATAGAGCGACCGCCTCCTAAGCGGTAGGTCAGCGGTTCGATTCCGCTCCGGGGCACACCTAGACCCGCCGGCCCCTAGGTCACGACGCGCTCCCTTTTCTCCCCGATCTAGAGAATCCCCCGAGCGGGACACGGCTTGCCAGGGACTGCGCGATCAAACCAATGGATACGAGCTCCCGACCGGTGGCGCCGTGCTCAGTGTCGGTCGGCAATGTTGGAATATCGGTGAGCTTTGGGGCAGCCGAGTTTGTTCCGAATGCGTCCGCGACGGTCTCCAGATTCGCGATCACGGTCTCGCGGGTCTGCAAAAATTCATCTGTTGCGCTCCCGCCACCGGCAGCTCTAGATTCTACGTCGGACTTTGCGACATCAGTGATCAGGCCGAACATTCGCAGAATGTCGATCAGCGTCTCCTGCAGCTCGGCAACCTTCCCCGGTGAGCGTCCGGGTTCGCGCGAGTACTCCGCGAGCCGTTGGCTCAGTCCGCTAGCACAGCGAACGACCTCGTCGCGCTGCCGGGAACAAGCCGCTGGGTCCCCAGAGGATGCCACCCTCAGGAATCGGGCGACCTCGTGAAGCGAGGTTGAAATCTGTCGAGGAAGCACGTCGCGCGCCCGCGTGGGCCACAGGATGAACAAACCAATCCCAACCATCACAGCTGCGATCAACGTGTCGAGGAATCGCCAAAACCCAAGATAGACCCCACCTTCCACGACGAGTCCAAGCGCCGAGACGATGAGGACCGACGCACCGACAGCGAAGGCCCACCACGTAACGCGTGTGTAGGCGATCATGACGAAAACCGTGATGAACGTAGCGATCGCCAAACCGACCGGAGCTGAGTCCAGTGTGCTGCCCAATAGTGCGCCAATAGCTGAGCCAGCAAGCGTTCCAAACGCGTAGGCGCGCAACCGACGGACTGATCCCCCCATGTCTGCCTGCAGCATGATGTTGATCCCGATGGTGATGAAGAAACCATCGGGAATCTCGAAGTATTTGTAGAGCGCTGTGGCAATCGAGAGCAGGGTCACGTAACGCAGTAGGTGCCGGCGTAGCGGGGTGTCGTGCCTTAGGTTGGCCATCAACTCCTCGCGCAAGGATGGCCCAAGGATCGGCCGGAATGTGGACTCCTTCGCTTGCTCGGATTCAACACCCAAGAGCGTGACAACTGCCTGGCGAAGGTGGCGTAACACCGCGAGGCCCGCACGTTGGTCACCTGTTAGAGCCATGATCTCGGCGATCGCGGCATCGACCGCGTCGGTAGTCTGCGCGATTCCCAAGTCTCGGAACCCCGGTGATTTCAGCGCATCGGCAGCCCTATCGGACAGATCGGCCAGCGCGCCATACATTTCGCGCGTCTTCTCGGTCAGCGGGGCGCTCTCGCTGCGCCGAACATCTTGAAAAGTGGCCAGAGATTTAAAAATTTCCGTTCCCTGCTCCAGGTAGGCGACGAGCCGTCTGCGCGTCGGACCTCTCCCTGAGTAACGAGCATCCAAGTACATCTCGCGTTGGCTCTGGACGAACGCCATTCGCGACTCTGAAATGTCAATATCCGATGCCGAGCTTTGGCATTGTCGGGCAAGAATCGAGCACTCGCGATAGAGCTGGGTGACGGTCAGCAGCGGATTACGGCTACGCCCCGTCGGCACCATCACTAGCATCACTAGCATCGTCGCGGCACCACCGACGAGTGTCGCAAGCATCAGCTGGATCGCAACTTCGAGATCTCCGGGAGTACCGACCGCGAAGAGCGCCAGGAACATGACGACCAGCCCCTTTTTGGCGGCAGCGGGTCCGGCAACCGCTGCCAGCGAGGCGCAGGTCCCAAGAAATGCGGTGATGAGGACGGCACCGAGAATCGTTCCGCTCGCGACCGTTGCCAGAAACGTCGCGGATCCGGCGACGAGGGTCAAGACTGCTGCTCCGGCGAAGCGTCGAGTCAGACCTAAAGAATCATCACAGAAGGCGACGATCCAGCCGATGAAACCCGCCTGGATACCCAGGTCCAGCTGATTAGTACTGGACCCGATGAGGAGGAAAACAACCCATACCAGCGCACCACGAAATCCCTGACCGAAGGCGGGCCTGAGGGTTGTGACCTCAAAGAACTTGGTCACAGTTTTCGGCACGCTACCAGGCTATCGGGGAATCCCCACGGATTGCGTTGCACACGAACGTTACAAGACGACCTAGGTCGCTATCCGATATTGGTTTACCAAATTTGTGGCGCTCGCCTAGATGTACCCGACGATGACCATAGCGGCGATGATCGCAATCAGAATGACTGAAACCGCGACATCAGCCCCAACCCGTAGCGCCGGTGTCAGCTTTCGTTGGACTCCCGCTCCGAAGTTTCCATCTAGGATGTTAATCCGCGTTAGCGAGAAGAACACCAGCGTCGTCGTGACGGTGATGAGTAAACACCAGGGGCACAGTGCCCCGATGACGCTAAAGGACTGCCAGAACAACCAGTAAGCGAACACAAATCCAATGGCATAGACACACTGCGCCGCCAGCATGAACCAG
>JBLHZE010000011.1:0-17522 GCA_047631015.1 Actinomycetes bacterium | reverse complement strand
TTGGTCTTCGTGTTCCAGTGGGGCTACTTAGCGAACTTGTTCGGGATCACCGGGACCGGACCAATTCTGCCCTTCTTGCCGATTATGCTGTTTGCGATCTTGTTTGGTCTGTCCATGGACTACCAGGTCTTCCTCGTGACTCGCATGCAGGAGGAGTGGGGGCGCACCAAGGACAATCGGCTCTCGGTGCGCCGTGGACTTGGTGGATCGGGTCGAGTTGTTGCTGCTGCCGCCGCCATTATGTTCAGTGTGTTCATCTCCTTTGTCTTTGGGGATGATGCAACGATCAAGATGTTCGGTCTGGGTCTGGCGGTCGCGATTGCTTTGGACGCCTTCATTATCCGCCTCATCCTTGTTCCCTGTGTGATGACGGTTCTAGGCTCGGCGAACTGGTACTTGCCAGTCTGGCTTGGCAAGGTGCTGCCAGAAGTGCGGATCGAATTGGAAGAGGAAGCGACAGAGATTGCTGATGCCGACGACCCAGGGATGGGCTCGGGAGCGGACCGGCAGACTGTTAGTTAGCGTTGGATCACCAACTGTTTGGCTGAAAGTGCGTGTACCTCCGGTCTGGCCGCCTAGGAGAACAGGCGGCCTACTCCGATGTGGGTCATCCGGTGACCCGCTGCGCCGCGAGACGGCCAGAGATCAGCACCATTGGAACGCCAACGCCAGGCGTCGTGCCGGATCCAACAAAAACGACATTCTCACCCCAAAGGTTTCGTGGTCGAAATGGTCCCGTCTGAGTAAAGGAATGCGTAGCGGCAAACGGTGCTCCCGCCTCCATGCCACGGTCCTGCCAGTCAGCCGGAGTGGTGAATTGTTCAACCGTGATCGAGTCACCAAACCCGATATAACCGTTGGTTTCCAAAACCCGCACCATCTCGTCGCGATAGCGCGGCCCAAAGCTGCGCCAGTCGATGTCAGATCGGGTATTTGGGGTTGGGAACAGAACGTAGTAGTTCTCTTTACCTGCCGGGGCCAAGGATTTGTCCGTGCGAGATGAGTTTGTAACGAAAAAACTCGGGTCACTCATGATCTCTCCGCGGCCAATGAGTTCCTCAAAAACACCACGCCAGTCGGCCCCGAAGTGAATGTTGTGGTGTGCGATCTTGCTGTAGCGCGCTGTGGATCCAGCGAGTAAAAGCGCACATGAGGGGGAGTAGTCCAAGCGTCGAATCGACCATGGATCGGTACCCAGTAGATCGCGATAAGCCACAGGTAAATCCGGGTTGAGCACCACGACATCCGCTGGGATTCGCTCACCGTCGCCGGTGATGACCGCGGATGCGCGGGAACCGTTGTGTTCTACGGACGTCACCTCGGTGTCATAGCGAAATTCGACCCCGTGCGCGGCGGCTGCGGCAGCCATCGCTTTTGGCAGCGCATGCATTCCTCCCTTCGGGAAGTACACGCCCGCGACGGAGTCCATATAGGCAATGACCGCATAAATGGCTAACGCGTCGAACGGTGACAGTCCGGCATACATCGCCTGGAATGAGAACACTCGCTGAGTGCGGGGATCCTTGAGGAATTGATTGACTTTTGGGGCGAGACGGCGAAAGCCTCCAATCGCGACCAGCTTCGCCAGATTCGGAGTGAGGAGATCAAACGGGGAGTCGATATTACGATCAATGAAGTCACCCATCTCGAGCCGGTACAACTCCCTGACGTACTCGACGAAGCGCTGGTAGTTTTGAGCCTCGGCGGGACCGATGACAGAGTCGATTTCGGCCGTCATCTTCTCGACATCAGAGTGAACATCGAGTTGACTACCGTCCGGATAGTACGTCCGGTAGAGCGGCGACACCGGCTCGAGTTCCAACCACGATTTCGTCTCTTCCCCGAGGGCTGCGAATGCATCATCGATCAGGCCGGGCATCGTGAGAACAGTGGGGCCAGTATCAAACAGATGGCCGTCTGCCTCCCAGATTCCGGCTCGACCGCCCGGTACGGACTCCCGCTCGAGGACGGTCACTTTGCGCCCAGCACCAGCCAGGCGCATGGCCGTAGCCAAGCCGCCAAGCCCGGCTCCGACGACAACAATGTGATCGGACTTGCCCTGCACTGTCTTCATATCTGTTACTTCTTCCGTTGGGTCGCGGCGGTCGCCAGTTCGGCAAGCACCGCAGCTGCTCCGTTCGCCAAATCCGCTCGGCCGAGGGCCTCCGAGGCTTGGTCAGCCAATCGGCTGATCTGTTCCTCGGCTTTGTCTAGCGCTTTGGTATCGATGATGATCGCTCTGGCTTGTTCGACACCCTCGGCTGACAGGTCGGCGTTACCAAGCGCGCGCTGGAGGACAGCCGTCTCGTTGGCGTCGGCGGATTCCAGCGCGGCGGCCACGAGTAACGTCCGCTTACCGTCCCGGATGTCATCCCCGGCTGGTTTGCCCGTAACTGCCGGGTCACCAAAGACACCCAACACATCGTCACGCAGCTGAAAAGCCTCGCCCAGCGGTAGTCCGAAGGCGGATAGGGAAGCGATGAGGTCCGGGCGGTCGCCTGCCAAGCTCACCCCGAGGTGTAGCGGACGTTCGATCGTGTACTTGGCTGATTTGTAGCGCGCCACATGTAGTGCGCGCTGAACAGTTGTGTCGCCCTGCGCCTGTTCGATGACATCGAGGTATTGGCCGGCCATCAGCTCTGTCCGCATGACGTCGAAGATTGGTTTTGCGCGGAGTAGGTCGGTCGGCGGCAATCCGGACTCAAAGAGCAACTGATCTGACCAGGTAAGACACATATCGCCGAGGAGGATCGCGCCCGCAGTGCCGAAGTCAGTGGCAGAACCGTGCCAATGACGCGTTGTGTGTAATTGCTCCAGGCTCCGATGGATGGAGGGCGAGCCGCGACGTGTATCTGAACCGTCCATGACGTCGTCGTGGATGAGCGCACAGGCCTGAAGGAGTTCCAGGGACGTCACGGCTCTCATCGCGTGCACATCGCTGTCAGCGCCACCGGCCCCGCGCCAGCCCCACCACGCAAGGACCGAGCGGAGTCGCTTTCCGCCACGAGTGAAGGCACCCGCGAGGTCGTGCAGGGTCTCGATCTGAGAGCTTATCTCGACCAGTCCGGTGCGCTGTTCGCCGATAAATTCCTCAAGTAGCGTCGATATACGGGACCGCACATCATCGATGTCGAAGGGGGAGATCCGCGTTGCCACAGCCCTAACTGTATGCATCGACATTTGGCGGCTAATTCTAGGTAGCGAAACACTGCGAAACATACGTGGCGATGGCACTAGGCTGCTGCTATGTCCGGTCGTGTTGATGAGCTGCTATCTAGCGGAGAGACCTCGATTTCATTCGAGTTCTTTCCGCCCAAAACCGATGCTGGCGAACTCGCGCTGTGGCATGCGTTGGGTGAGCTTGAGTCGTTGAATCCCAACTTCGTATCAGTGACTTATGGTGCTGGTGGCACGACGCGGGATCGTACGGTGGCAATCACCGGCCAGATCGCCGGCGCGACACCGCTGCTACCGGTTGGTCATCTCACCTGCGTAGGGGCAACCAGTGATCAGTTGCAGGATGTTATCGAAGAGTATTCGGCGGCCGGGGTGCGGAATATCCTGGCGTTACGAGGAGATCCTGCCGGTGGTCCTGGCGCTGTGTGGGAACCGGTTGCCGGTGGCCTCAACTACGCAAGCGAGTTGGTCGACCTCGTACGCGAGCAGGATGACGTCTGCGTTGGCGTTGCGGCATTCCCAGATCCACATCCGGCTTCAGGTTCCGCGACTCTGGACGCGGAGATCCTGCTCGCGAAGCAACGTGCGGGAGCGAGCTTTGCGGTCACCCAGTTCTTCTTCGAATCTCGCAATTACTTCGAACTCGTGGAGCGCGTGCGAGCGATTGGAGTGACGATTCCGATCATTCCGGGGATTATGCCGGTTACGAACCTGGCTCAGATCCAGCGCTTCGCGACGCTTTCTGGTGCGGATTTCCCTGCCGCAGTGAAGGCGGACTTTGACAGCATTCCGGAGTCGGCTGTTCGGGAGCTTGGAATCGACAAGGCTAGCGAGATGTGCCGCGAATTACTCGATGGTGGTGCACCAGGGCTTCACTTCTACACCCTGAACCGATCCACAGCGACCCGCGAAATCGCCGCAAATCTCGGGCTCTCGGCATCTGCCTAGCGTGGCTGGAGTGGGTATGGACGTCGCGGATCCGCGACCTGCGAAGGGGTGCCGATGACGCTGGACGGTGAAATCGGCCCAGGGGCTGAGGCGACCACTCGTGAGGAGTACTTCAATCGCTGGTCACAGCTCCACGGAGGTGTAGACCCGCGGGCGAGCTGGCTCATCAAGATCTGGCTGTCATTCGCCTATTCCGTTGCTCGACCGATGACACGGATGGGTTTGTCTCCCAACGGAGTGACAGGCTTGGGATTGCTCGTGGCAGCGGTGGTTCCGCTATTGGCATGGCAGTACACCGGTTCCGGCCAGGCCTGGTGGCTGGTGCTGGCAATTGTTGCCACAGTTCTCACCGGATTGCTTGACAACCTCGACGGTGCAGTCGCCGTGATCAGCGGGCGAACGACTCGATGGGGATACGTCCTGGACTCGATCGCCGACCGGCTCAGCGACGCGGCACTGCTCGCTGCGCTATGGGCGCTGGGGGCACCTGGCCCTCTCGTGGTGCTCGCAGGGTTGGCCGGGTCAATCCAGGAGTATGCGCGGGCTCGTGCCGCCGCAATTGGGGTCAGCGAAGTGGGCGTAGTGAGCATTTCGGAACGGCCGACCAGAGTCATCATCGTCGCCGTTTTCTTTGCGCTGGCGGCTTGGTCACCGTATGGAATAGATGCAGCGGGATGGGCAACAATCGGCGCCTGGGCAGCGCTGGGGGCCGCACTGATCGGCGCTGCGCAAGTTTGTCTGACCCTGCGGACGAAGCTGCGGGAGCAGTGACTAACGGTAATTACTGCCGCCACTTCTTTGCTCTCCCGATTTGGTTGGCAACGATTTCGGCGGAAAGCCCGACGAGCGGAAGCCCGCCTCCTGGATGGGCCGACCCACCCACCAGGTAGAGCCCGGGAATGGGCGATTGGTTCGAGGGGCGCAGGAACGCAGCACGCATTCCGTTACTTGACGTTCCGTAGATAGAACCACCCGGTGCCCGAGTGCGCTGGGCGAGGTCGGCCGGAGTAATGACCTCACGCCAAAGAATTCGTGGTCGCAGATCGACCCCGCGGTCCGCCAACAAATCGATCATTTTGTCTGCGTAGGACTGCGCATACTCGTCGGTCCAGTCGAACTGGCGCTTTCCATCTCCGTGAGTTGGTGCGTTGATTAAGAGAAACCAGGATTCATGCCTGTCGTCGGGGCGCATCTCTGGATCGTCAGGTACACACGCGTAGATGGTGGGATCCATCGCTGGCTTTCCCCTGAACACCGAGTCGAACTCATCGTCGTAGTTGGTTCCGAACCACACGTTGTGGTGCGAGATGCCAGACGTCCGTCCTTCAACCGCGAGCAGGATGACGAAACCTGAGAAAGAGGGGGTTGTCTTACTGATACTGCGTAGCGGCCCCCTCGCGCGTGCATCCTCCAGCAGGTCGGCGTAGACGTGCGTAGCGTCAGCGTTGGCAACCACGATCTGAGCATCGAAATCACGCCCGTCCGTCGTGGTGACGGAGCTCACCGCGCCATCGGTCAGGTTAATCCGTGCCACATCCGCCCCCAACTCGATGGTGACGTTCCGTTCGGCGCATCTTGCTGCGAGGGCATCGGCGAGTTTGTGAACTCCGCCGCCAATGTGCCAGCTACCGAAGGTCTGCTCAACGTAGGGAACTGTCGAGAGTGCTGCCGGTGCCTTCCGGGGATCCGAGCCCGAGTAGGTCGCGTAGCGGTCGAGGAGGTCCCGTAAGTGGGGATCTCGAAGGTACTGCTTACCCAGTGATCGTAGGGTTTGCCACGGTGCAACTGTCTTTACACTGCCTGGGTCTTTGGCAAGACTGAGCAGATCGCGCAGTCCGGACAGTGGGGACTCAAGGAAGGGCCGACGAGTGATGTCCCAGATGTCAGCGGCGCGAGCCATCAGGGCCAGCCAGTCGTCGCGCGCTTGTGTCCCGAAAACCTGACCAAGTGCGTTCGCTGCAGCTGCCGGATTCACGCCTGGGAGCGTTACATGAGTGCCATCGGTCCACCAGTATGCCGTTCCGGGCTCAACGGGTTGCAGGTCGACGTTCTCTTCGAATGCGGAGCCAGTTTTGAGGAAAAGATCGCGATAGACGGCCGGTAGGGTCAGTAAACTCGGCCCGGTATCAAAAACGAATCCGTCTCGGCAGTATCCACGGGCTTTGCCGCCAACTGAGTCGGATTGCTCCAAAATCGTGACGTGGTGACCCTTGACACTGAGTCGCGCAGCAGCCGCAAGGCCGCCGATTCCTGCCCCAATAACAATCACTTGTGCCACGGTTCACGACCATAGATCCTACAGGGCAGTAGCCGAGGCACCGGCTCACTCAGTTACCAACCTCGGAGTGTTGGCATTTTGAGTTCGGCCCTCCATTGTGGGCCGCAATTAGGGCAGAGCAGCTGTTATACCCGGCGACCCTTCCACCTCAGCTGTCCGCGGGCCCGGCGATAGTTGGAGGCGGTCGTCAGTCCGACGAGGCAGGCAATTGATACCGGTGCGGCAGCGATATCGGGTAGGACTCGTTGTCCGGTTCGGTGGGCAACGAGAAACCGACCCACTACGGCAGCCGAGATTGCTATGACGGCCGCGGCTCGGGTTGCTCGGTCCCGGCTGGCGAGAGCCATTGGTGGCAACAGATAGAGAAACTTAAGTAGACCTAGTGTCGCTATCTGTTGAGCCGGTCCACCGAATGCTTGCCAGAGCGACTTTGTGTAGCCATCGACGAGTGCTCTGTTGGTCGTGTACATCCGGCACGTTGCCACATGTTGCCCATCTACGACCGCAGTGCGCATACCAGCTGAACGCAGGGCGCGGGCAAAAGCGACATCCTCGACGACCTCGTTGGCTACCGCACGGTGCCCGTCAACCTGCCAATAGCGATCGCTAGCAAAGACGGCGAACTGACCGTTACCGACGGCCATCGATGGTGGTTGCGACGACATCGAGTATCGATACGGAATGAACGTCAGCCAGGACCATTGCAGCAATGGCTGCACGAGCCGCGTTAGTCGAGTCGTCGTCTCCTGTTTGGGGTAGGGGCAGAGCATCGCGAGGTCGTGTTCGATCAACATGCGGGTCGCCGCACTGACCGCCGTTGGCGCGAGGACGACATCAGCATCGATGAAGACCAGGACATCGGCGGTTGTTGCTTGCGCGAGTCGTTGGCATGCCCACGGTTTGCCAAGCCAGCCCGAGGGAAGCGAGTCGTCACTAGTGATGAACTGCGCGCGTGGGTCCGCGGACAAGAGTCGGACCGCAATGTCAGCAGTGTCGTCGCTCGAACCATCGTCGAGGACAACGATGTGGTCGGCCCCGTCTTGGGTGAGCATCGATGCGATGCACGCCGCGATATTTGCTTGTTCATTGCGGGCCGGCAAGAGGAGAGCGACGGTCAGTTTCCTGGGCGTGGGAAGCGGATTGCCGGGGGACTCACTCTGGAGCGGCAGGACCGATGGCATCGCCCGACAGTTGCGCCACGTCTGAAACATGAGGGCCACCCCCAAGACTGCTGAGGTTGCGACGGTGGCTCGCAGGACTCGGCTCATCCCTCGACCGACCGTGTGGCGTCGTTAACGGATCGATTGTGTTGGTTGGTTCGATGTTGGCGACCTAGCAGGTAGAGGTACGGGATCGTCACGATCGCTATCGCGACGCCACCCACGAGAGCAACTGAGGGTCGGCCAAAGAAGAAGGCATTCGAGATGATCCCGCCGATCCACGTCCACGTCCACAACGCTGCGGGCACTGTTTCGGTGGTTGCTCGGTCCGGTAGGCAGTTCAGGAGCAGCATGAGAACTGCACTTCCCAGTAGCCAGCCGGCATAGTTACCGGCTGGAATTCCATCGATCCCCGGTAGAGACGGGACCGGATTCTCCCAAACCCAGTAGCTCTGGGAAACCATTTGCGGGTCGAGGAACAAATCCCACGCTGTCATCGCAAAGGCTCCGATGCCCGCGACGGACAGATATCTTGCGACGTGACCTGATTTCCCGGCGATGGCCCCACTCAAGCGTCGGCTTAGCAATAACACCGGGTACGCCGTCATCGACCAAGCCAAGGGAATCACCAACGGGACATCAGCGAGGCGCACCCCGAGCATGTCACTGTATTGATAATCGCCGAACGGGAACCCGCTTTGAGTCCCTAAAGCCTCGAGCCCGAAGGCGAAACCACACGTGATTGCGACATAGCCGAGAGCCCAGCGGAACCCCCGGTACACCCAGGCATGGCTGACACTGGTGGCCGCGAAGGCGATGACTGTCGCGATCGTGAGCGTAATTCTGGGTTGCCCAGAGGACAAGGGCCAAAGAATCTGCAGGCCAATCGTCGCGACGAGGCCGCACCGCGGGATCCAGACCATCCATCGCGGGACTCCGTCCGCTCTGGCCTTAGCGTTGGAACTGATATCGACAGAGGGGCTGGCCTGGGTCATCGGAGGAAGTCCACGGACTTCTGACAGAAGCTACCCATTGCTGATTGGACGCTGAACCGCGCGAATAACTCCTCTGAGTACCAACCAGTAGTTGACGTTCGATCCACAACCTGTTGGTGGGCGGCGCTCTGAGCGAAGCCCCTCAGGGCAGCGACGTCGCGCCAAATCGAGAATGTTCCTTGGAGTCCGATGGGAGCCTCGCCGATCCCGGTACTGAGCAGCAGTCCGTTGGCCTCGTTGGCAGCGGCGGCTACAGCCGGTACGGCGGAACTGAAGGTCCGCCAAGCGGAAGTGCGGACCCGGGCACGGGTTATGGCTGCGATCGTCGTATCGCTATACGGCTTTCGTCCAGGTGTGAAAGGCTCGTGTCCGCCCCACTGACCTTGACTGTGAATCGGGTCGAGAACGAACCGCGCTTTCTCGAATGCGTGGCGATCCCAATCGGTCACGACCTGACTTTGCTCGAACACTCGCGCGTCCGCCTCGGTGTCCCACACCGTGATGAGCCCCCAGTGGCGCGGATCGGCATCGCGGACACTGAAGGATTGGCCGGAGCCGGTTCCAAGAAGCTTTGCAAACCGTAGACCGTGGGTGCTCGGTCGCCCAGATCGCGCTCGGCAGCGCAGCAGCCTGCGCTGCGTCGCCATCCGTAAGAATGAACCTGGCAGCCCACGCAGTCCGACACCCCAAAGATGTACGACCACAGTTGGCGGTTGAGCCACGGGTGTCTCCATATGACTACGCTAAACGTCGAGCTTTCTTTTTTCGCGACCGCCGTCGCCGTCGTGTCTTCAACCAAACCAGTTGACGCTCGAATGTCATGTCGCCTATGCTTCGAACATGTGTTCGAGTGAAGCTCATGACCTAGTCCGGTTGGCGATCAATGGCCTGGGCGCCGCTGCCCGGCAAACCAACCCCACTCGTCGACACGCTGATGCCCATCTTGCTGCACTGCGGGCTGCTACCGCGATGGTTGCCGACCGATCCGCGCAGACCTCGGCGCTTCCGGCTCCACGTGCCAGAGTTACGAATGTGTGGCAGTTATTGGTGCGGTTTGCCCCGGAATTGTCGGAGTGGGCCGAGTTGTTTAACTACAGCCCCGCGAGGCGCGCTGCGGCTAATGCTGGACGGGTCGCAGTTAGTACGAGAGAGGCTGACGACAGCTTGCGTGACGCGGCTAGCTTCGTTTCCCGGGTAGCGCGCCTGCTGGGATTGCCTGCCCGGCAACTCCAGCCAGCCTCACCTGGGCTCACCCAGTCGCCTGAGGTAGTGTTTGACCTGCGCAAACACCAGCAAACAGGGCTGGTGTCACCAGAAAAATGGGCGTAGGCATCGGAATCCAAGGTGCCGCGTAGGTGCCGAAAGGTTCGCGATATGGGCAAGCGGAGATCAGGCTCGGGGTCAGTGTTCCACCGGAAAGCTGACGGGAAATGGATCGCGAAGGAGACCGGCTCGGGTGCGACGAAGACCAGCAGGTTGATGTGCCCGCTTGGATCACTCTGCTGACTTCGAAAGCCAGCAAGCGCCTTTGCCGTCACTTGAAGGGTCTTCGGGACCCAGACTATTGATCTTGAGAGTTCCACCCACGGATGCAAAATCAAAAGGCTCACAGAAAAAACTACTCTGCCACTGATCTGGGTTTGCAGAGTCTCCCTGCTGGTAGGTCTCTTTGAGAACCAGAGTGTAGGCCGAATCCGGTGAGCCAAGAGCCACGTTATTGTCCTGCGCGAACTTTTCTAGAGTCGCGCTTAGTGCACGTTGTGCACTCTCGGAAAGCTCACTGATTGACTGCATTCCGGCGGGTAGCTTCGCAACTATCGCTTCCCAGTCCTCTTTTTTAGTGTCGATTTCGGCGCGAACGACGACCTCGTTCCAGCCCCAGTAGTACTTCATTCCGTCTTGATTAGCGAAATCGCGTTGCGCCTCGGGTGCCATCGGGAATGTCCCGTTCCACCAGCTCGCCCGGTTACGCCAAAATGCATTTTGGAGCCCAATCATCGAATCTTTATCTTTACTCCAGCAAGAGACCAGATCCATTCCGAAGGAAGGGGCCTTCCCTTTCTTCCCTCCCGACTGGTAGTAGGGAATACTCGGATCGTTTCCGGTAAACCATTGAGACCCATTATCGCCGCTGGCCGAGTACTTAATCCAATGATCGATCCAGTCGTTCCAATCGTTGCCGCTCAAGTCAACGTTACATTGGCATGCAGGGCTGGAGACAAGCTTGACCCCATCGGGGGACGGCGCATCCTCTTGATCGCCCGAATGACATCCAGTCCCATCAAAATCTGCCGGACCTCCGGCACCTGATTCATCCGGGCATTTATAGTCCTTACCATCGTAGAAACAACGCTTGTCGACAGAGTTGCTATCAGTCGGGTAGTAGACACCGGCGTCGTACTGATCTGCATTTTTCCCAACCGCTGCCCCGACGGTGGCTTCAAGATAAGGATCGTCACCTTTGCAGCCACCAAGGAAATCAGGATTAGTTTCGTAGCCGTCGGTGCCTTCATTTGGGCATTGGGGCGGAACTGTATACGTCTGTGTGGGTGCGTAGCTGTCGTTACGCAACAATGAGGCCGGCACCAGCTTGGTCGTCTGACCATCCGGCACCCGATAGAGGACTCCGCCACTCTTTGGATCCAGCGCTTCGTTGAGCATCTGGGATATGTCGGTCTGACCGGATTCCGCGTCAACGGTTGTGCTGTCTCCGCCGCAGCCTGCAATCCCGAATACGAGCACTACAGCTGCCGTAAACAATCGAGCTGACAAACCCATGCCACTACCTTCCGTAAACGTTTCGGCCGCATTGGCCCAGCCACACACCCACACCCCGTGAAGGGTCTAAGCGTGGGGTCCCAGCATTGCCTATTTGGGACGCTCATGCTGACTATGCCGCTAGGTGTAGCCCCCTTTTGCTAAACCGATTCCTAGGCCCCCAGACGCCCACTATTCAATGTAGAGAAAATCACGGGAGGTCAGAACAAAAGGAAATAAAGGGGGTATGGGTAGGTTAAATACCTCGGGGTCGATGCCAGATAGATGATGAGAAATGAAAGACCTCGTCTTGGAGCGTGGGAACCGTAGCTACTAGAACCCAGTTAGCTTTAACACCACGACTGGAGCCTGCGCCTCCCAGGATGCCGATCCAGTTGCCTACAGTGCCGCTCAGAGAGCAATAGGAAGCCCTCTCGCAGCTTTACAACCGTAATCGCATTCCTAATCCCTCAAGGATTAGAAATGTCGTGCAGTTAAAACTTGGAGCGTGTGTAAGCGGCGCAAAGGTTATTGTGGGATCAGGAATTATCGATTTCTATCGGCCCCACACGCACCTAATCGCGCCGGGTTGCCGCACTTTTAGGTGCCGACGTAGGTGCCGGAGTCTTGTCTAGGCACCCACAGTAGAGGTAAAAAACTCGGTCTCACCTGCGGAAAGATAAGCTAAAGCGAAAGAAAAGTCCAGGTAGAGGGATTGCCTGCCCGGCAGCTCGACTTGTCTGCACAGTTTCACGTCGTTAAATAGACGCACGCCTCGTTACGACCGAGGGTGTTCGTGGTGTAGCCGCGCGAGGGCGAACGGGGAATGAGAGAGTAGTCGTATGGCTGAACGAGGGTCGACCCGTCCGAGCCTGCGTCTGATTGCTGGCGACCTCGTGACGAACCTGGCACAAGACGTAGTTGAGATTGCCGAAGTTGCGCTGACTGGCAAGCGGCCAGAGGACAAGATTCCTGAAGCCGAGCCGCCCGCGGGAACGAGTAGTAAATCGCGTAAACCGCAGATCGCTATCATCGGCGGTGGGATTGCTGGCCTATCTGCTGCATGGTCGCTCGTAAAGGATCGGAAGGTCGATGCCGATGTCACGATCTTCGAATCGAGCGATTCTGTTGGCGGGAAGCTGCAGTTGCTCGAGTTGCAAGGCATCACTCTTGATGCGGGAGCCGAATCCCTGCTAGCTGTGCGACCGGAGGCGGTTGCGTTGGCTAAGGCCGTGGGTCTCGGTTCTTCACTCGTCGATCCGTCAACGATGCGAGCCAGTGTTGTCGCTGATGGGTCCCTGCAGCCGTTGCCAGCGGGCCTGATCAGCGGAATTCCGACAGATCTCCGTGCGCTCGCGGCCAGCGAAATCATGAGTATTCCTGGGCTTTTGCGCGTCCCACTGGACCATGTATTGCCAAAGACGGACCTCACCGGTGACGTATCCATTGGGGACTATGTGGCGACCAGAATGGGGCGAGAGGTGGTCGATCGCCTCGTCGAGCCGATGCTGGGGGGCGTATATGCCGGTCAGGCGGACAACCTAAGTTTGGAGATGGCCATGCCGGCACTCTTCCGGCTAGCCAAACGAGAGAAGTCACTACTTTTCGCCGCCAAAGAGGCACGTGCAACAGGTGCGGCGAATAGCGGTGCGCGAAAGAGCGGTGCGATTTTTGCCGGGATCTCGGGCGGAGTCGGACGGTTACCTCTCGCGTTGGCGGACCGCCTTGCTCGACGCGGTGTTCGGATTGAATGTGATGCCCCCGTCTCAGCTATTAGACGCACCTCGAACGGATGGCGAGTGGCTGCGCGAATCGAGGGTAAAGCTCATCCCCAGGACTTCGACGCAGTCGTGGTGGCTGTTCCGGCACCTGTCGCGGCCAAGATCCTGCGGAAGGCCAATCCCGCAGCTTCCACACTGCTCGAGACTGTGCCGTATGCATCTGTGGCAGTGGTGACGCTGATGTACTCCCCAGACAGTGTTCCTGCCACAGTTTCCGGTAGTGGATTCCTCGTACCTCCGGTCGAGGGATTTGACGTCAAGGGAGTGACCTACTCGTACCGCAAATGGTCGTGGGTTGCCCGCGCCGGAGCGGCTGCCCGAGACGCAACCGGGAAGAAGCGAAGCGTCGCGGTTATACGAACGTCGCTGGGCCGGTTCGGGGACGCGTTCGTTAAGCAGCACAGCGATGACGAGCTGACGGATATCGCCGTGCGCGATCTGCGCTTGATCGCCGGGTTGCCGGCTAGTCCGATTGCGTCGGCTGTTACCCGATGGGACGACTCGCTTCCTCAGTACACAGTGGGTCACCGAGAGCGGATGATGTCAGCTCGCGAGGAGCTTGTGTCGACTCCCGGTATCGCGCTTTGTGGTGCGGCATACGATGGGATAGGAATCCCGGCGTGTATCGGCTCGGCCCAGTTCGCCGCAGGTCAAGTCGCCGGCTATCTCAAAGAACAAGGACGGATCGCGAATGGCTGACCCAACTGAATCCAATACTCCCGACGAGGTATCTGCCAAGCCCAAGGCGCGTGAGCTCAACGACGTCGTTAGATATGCGATGTGGTCGGTCTTTAAGGTCGACCGCACCTCCCTCAACAGTCCCCCAGAGCAGTTGGCCAAAGAGGTAGATGGTGTGCTGGCCGAATTAGCGCAAAGTGATGATGTCAAAGTCCGGGGTTGGTACGACGTCGCCGGGTTTCGTGCCGATGCCGATATCATGTTGTGGAGCCACGCGCCGACTAGCGATGCGCTGCAAATGCTGTACCACCAGCTCCTCAAGACGAGTTTTGGCAACAGCCTGACGGGCGTCTGGTCACAAATGGCACTCCATCGGCCCGCAGAGTTCAACAAGTCACACGTTCCGGCCTTCCTCGCGGAGGAGGATGCCGGAAACTACGTCAGCGTCTACCCGTTCGTTCGGTCGTTCGAGTGGTACCTACTCCCCGATCAGGAGCGGCGCGAACTCCTGGCTGAACATGGGCAGATGGGTCGGGGTTACCCCGATGTCCGGGCCAACACCGTTCCTGCGTTTTCCCTCGGGGATTATGAGTGGATCTTGGCATTCGAGGCCGATGAGCTAGACCGGATTGTTGACCTTATGCGTCACCTTCGGGCGTCGCGTGCGCGGCTGCATGTCCGTGAAGAGATTCCGTTCTACACAGGGCTGCGGTGGGAGTTAGCCGACTATCTCGCTGCCATTAGCTAATGCGAAGGAGATTTCGTCTGATGTCTAGCAACCCAGCTCGAGATGGTTCGGCTCGACCGGACGGGACCGAATACCCAGAGAATCGCGACGAGAGTGCCTGGCGCGAGGCATTGGCGCCAGACGAGTACCACGTCTTGCGCGAAGCGGGCACCGAGCCGCCATTCGTCGGTGAGTACACCGACACCAAGAGCCGAGGGACGTATCGTTGTCGGGCATGCCAAGCTCCGCTGTTTTCTTCGGAATCCAAGTTCGATTCACACTGTGGGTGGCCGTCGTTCTTCACCCCGCTGGCGGGAGAATCAGTCGTCCTCCTCGAGGACCGCTCGATGATGTCTTCGCGAACAGAAGCTCGATGCGCGAACTGTGGATCGCATCTCGGGCATGTTTTTGACGGGGAGGGGTACCAAACCCCCACTGACCAACGGTGGTGCATCAATTCGCTGAGCATTACATTGAACGAGGTCTCAGACTCAGACTCCTGATCTGACACCCGCCGAGTCGCGTGGTTGTTGCCACTGGCGCAACGTGTCTGGGTCGCGGCGTAGGCCCAGCAAAAGCCACCGCACCCGAGCGCCCGTTCCGCCGGATCGAACGGCGTCCTTAGCGTCGGTGATTGCCAGTTGCCAGGCCTCGTCTAGGTCGATATCTGGATCATTGTCGGGACCATACAAGACCCCTTGGGAGACTGATCCGAGCTGACGTAGAGTTTCGCTCGGTGTTGCGCCCACGTGTTCGGCTGCGGCTCGACCCGCGCTACGAAACATCGGCTCATTTAGGGAGGCAGCGTGCGGCGATACCGGCATCGGAGCATCCACATGGCGCCGCACCGATCGGGACCAGACCCACGGACCGAACGATTCGCGTGCAGTTTCGGCCCGGAGTTTTGCCATGAGTTTGCGACGCTGAATCGAAACGAACGCTACCCATGCGCCAAGCCCTACGAGCATTAGAGCGATCAGACCCAACGCGCCTGGCACTGGTGAAGAGGCCGATAGCGCCGAATTCTCCGGCTCAGCGTCCGCCTCAGGGATGACTGGTTCCACGGGCGTAGGAACGGCATCGCTAGCGTTAGCGACGGGAAGAGGAATACCGCCTTGGGCGGCCTGAGGGCCTGGAGCAAACGCGACCCAGCCCACTCCTGTCAGATTGACTTCTGGCCAGACGATTGCATCTAACGTGGTAACCGGACCGCCTTGTGCAGAGGGCAGTCGGAAACCCGAAACGACACGAGTCGAATAGCCTTTAGTGCGGGCCATGATTGCGAATGCCGACGCATATTGGGCCTGTGTCCCGGTAAGGGTTTGATTGACGAGGCGGTCTATCGCCTGATAGCCGAAGATGTCGCTAGTGGTTACGGCGGCATTCACTTGATACCCGTTTGTTCCCAGCGACTCTGCCAGCGACGAGAGTTCAGCGTAAGGAGTCGACCCGACGAGATGCTTGGCCGCGAAATCCTTCAGTCCCTCGGGTAAACCCGGCGGAAGAGCATTCGCCGCGTCGTACTGTCCGTCGTCGGCTTTCCTTGCTGTGGTGAGGGGTTTGGCTGACCGCAGCGCTAGCGTCCGGGATATCTCGGAATACACCAAGTCAGCGGCGATATCGCTGTTGGCGATCACGATCCCCTCGGGGTTGACGCGGACTGCGACTCCGTCGAAAGAGGTCGCCCGAAGGACGGTGGGAAGCCACGGCCCAGGCAGTTTGGTGGTGGTCTCGATCGTGACCCCGACGTCGCGGGTGAACGCCGGCTTCGGTCCCTCATAGGGAAGCGGGTTAGTCGCTGAGTTGAAGGTGCGGATGGAATTCCATTCTCGCCCGTTGTAGGTCTCGGCTGTGGTCCACCACAACGCGCTTGGCAGGTTAGCCCCACGTGCCTCAAATAAGGGAGTGGCCGTCAACGCGCCGAATGACTGCCAGGCCGTGATCTCCAAGAGTGGGTCAACGTCAGTTTGGGGACGGTAGTTGCTGGTCTGGTGCGGATCGAACGACTCGCGCGAGGTACCGAGGCCCGAGGCCTGCGTTCCGCCGACCGCGATGCCGGCGACGAGTACCCCGACGACAGCAACGGCCAGTCCGTAGGCGATCTTTCCGCCGTTTTTGCCCTTCTGTTTCTGGGCCTCGGCGAAAGCCACCCCGTCAGTGATGCTGCCAGAGGATCCGCCGCTGGGGATCAGGTAAAGCAATGTCAGCGATGCAACCGCGAAGACCACACCCGTACTAATCGCTGAAGCCAGTGATCCCTGACTTAACGCAGTACCGCCCAGGAAGAGCAGGGATGCCGGGATAAGCGCTGTCGCAGGAAATTTCGTGCAGGCCAAGAGGCAGGCAACCACGGTCGCGTAGCCGCTGAAGATAATGACCGCCGTGACGGTCTCGGCGTTCGTCGGCGCGGGAACCGCGGAGCGCAAGAGGATTCCTAGACCCTCGACGACACCTTTAAAAAGCGACCCGGGGTTCACGTTACCGGTTGAATCCGCCAAGGTCATTGCGCCGAATACGAGGCCAGCGAGGAAGGTCGCGGCTAGGGCTAGTAGTGCTCCAGCACCGCGGGCAATGCGCTGCCCTCCGGCGGTTCCGACCGCAAACGCAACGGCAACGAGAATGATGGCTGGCAGGATGCGGGCGAGCGTCGGGACTGGTCCAAGTAGTCGCCACCATGCGGATGCAGCCGCGAGACACACCAGGCCTGCGGCGCACGTGCGTCGCCAGATATCCGCTTTCGTCATCGAGGGAATCCGGTGGGGCGGTTCGGCGGCTTTGATAGCTCAGCAAGAGCGTCGATATCGAGGGCATCCGTGACCGTCAGGCCGCGCCGACGGTCGATCACCTCGGTACGAGAGCCGAGCCGATATACCGCGGTGTGGCTGAAGGTGCTTCGGAGCCCAGACATTGAGGTGATGAGATTATTCTGCGATCCAGTAACGACGACAAGGGCCGTTGCTCGTGAGCGAATCGCGACGGAGCGAAGCCACTGGGATGCGGCAGGCTTCGGCTCTGTTTCGA
>JBLHZE010000010.1:0-17739 GCA_047631015.1 Actinomycetes bacterium | reverse complement strand
TACTTACAGTCCCACGACCAACTCCTGGGCCGCGGCTACAGGATCTTCTCGATGTAGCGGTCAAGCCAGAGATTAACGTCTACGACGGATTTAATTATTGGTTGGAGGGGACAGCCAACGAGGTCAGCGACGAGCTACGCGATTCCCTTGAACATGCCAACGAGCAGGTAGTTCCGACAGCACGACTGGCATCGGTCGATGCGGCCTACTGGTGCCGGATTGGTACCAAGGAGCATCTTCGCTGGGTGATGCCAGAAGAAGAGGATGACCTGCTTGATGCGTTCGCGCGGTTGGCGGAACGGGATGAGTTGCGACTGGGACCTGGAACGAAGTTTGCTGGATCGTTCCGGACTCACGGTCTGCTCGCGGCTGTGTGGGACCTTGCCCCCGGGGATGAGGCTGGCGATCTTGAAGAACCAGCAGCGGAGTTCCGTACTCGCCTGGATGTGGCCCTGACCGAGACTGGCGACATGACCTCTGAAATGCGTCGGCTACGGACGGGGCTGATTGGACGGCAGATCACGCTGCTCTAGGAGCGTACGGAGCGCTGAGGTAGCGAAGTAACCCGCGAAGAATATTCAACGAAATCTTCTGTCACCAGACATGACATCCGCACATAAAAAGATCCGGACGTTGCCGACGGGGGATGCAGCAACATCCGGACGGGGCTCAGATTACGTGCGTTGCCGCAGTCACGCAAGTGCGACGGTGGCCTTTTTAACTAAAACTGAGTCATGGAACAGAAACAACATCTGGTGATCCCTAGCTCGTGCCCTTCGCGCTTAGTGAAGACGTTGGGCTATGTGCTCGATGAGGCGTAGGCGTTGATCCAAAGCGATGGCCGAAAAACAAAAACAAAGTTCATCCGTGGGCACCGGCGGTGGCTTTTACCGATAGAAAAATCAACCAGAGCGTGGTGGGGTATGAGTTAGGGGCCGTGTCCAAGAAGGACAACGGCCCCTAACGATACAAACGATGAATCGTTTTGGTTGTCGGGAGACACCCCCGCGATCTCCCGTCCAACATGTTGGTGATGCCCCGATTCACTCCGGTTCACACACACAACGGGTGTGAACCGCGACATACCCGCCAATCACCCGCGCGAATCGCTATCCACACCGCACGCTGCCCCGGCTCGGCGTTAGGGTTCGGATCGTGTCCAATTCCGTATCGATCGTCGTCTACGTGCTCGTAGCCGTTGCTGTGGTCGTCGCTGTTGTCTCGGTCTTCATCGCGGCTCGAGCAGCGCGGCTCGCACGTGAATCCCGGCGGGATTATCAGCGCATCGCACACGCCGATACCGATGTCGTCGATGCTCTCCTTGATCGAATCTCGGCGATCGATGCATCGACCAAGACTGTTGAACAGCTCGCTGAGCTGGTTCAGGTCACGCGTGATGACCTTGCGCACTCACTGCGCCATGTTGCGGTCGTGCGCTATGACGCGTTCCGCGACATCTCTGGCCGGTCGTCGTTCAGCGTCGCCCTCCTTGATGATTCCGGCGACGGCATCATGATGACGAGTCTGCATGGACGGTCCGAGACCCAGTTCATCGCCAAGGGCATCACTGGCGGGAGCGTCGAGTCGCTGAGCCCGGAGGAAGCACAAGCCGTCGAGTACGCACTGGAAGGATCGGATAAATGACAATCGGTTTACCCGGTGCCGACGGATCCCGGGGCAGACGGCGACACAGCACGAGACACAGAACGACACCGAGCGGTACAAGACCACAGCGCAGCGAACCACGAGGAGCCGAGCAGTGAGCGAATCTACGAGCAACGGTGCCGGACTCACGTCTGGTGATCGGGTCGCCTATTTGGGTCCGCGCGGCACCTTCACCGAAGCCGCGATGATCGCGATGCCATCGGTCAGTGACGAGCAGGTTGCTGTTCCTATGTCCAGTGTGGACGCAGTCCTCGATGCTGTCCGAACGGGAGAAGTAGCCGCCGGAGTCGTCCCGATCGAAAACTCGCTCGAAGGCCCGGTCACCACGACGCTGGATGCCTTTGCTCGCGACGAGTCGCCACTGACCGTGGTCGCAGAGTGGGAACTGCCCGTTCGGTTCGCGCTACTTGCGCGCCCCGGCGGACGGCTTGCCGATATCAACCAGGTTGCGAGCATCCCGATTGCTGCGGCACAGTGCCGCCAGTGGCTGACACGCAACCTGCGCGATGCCCACGTGATGGCTGCCCTCTCGACCGCAAGCGCTGCTCAGCGCCTGGCCGAAGAGGACCCACCGCCCTACGACGCAGCAATCAGTCCCGCGATCGCAGCAACGCACTACGGCCTCGATGTGCTGGCCGAGGACATCGGCGACAACCCCGATGCATCCACCCGCTTCGTCCTCGTCCGCCGACCTGGTACGCCCCCTGAGCGTACCGGTGCGGATAAGACAACACTGGTGCTGTTCATGCGCGAGGACCACTCAGGAGCCCTGCTCGAGATCCTGACCGAGTTTGCCGTTCGCGGGGTCAACCTGACTCGCATCGAATCGCGTCCGACGCGGCGCCAACTCGGCGACTACTACTTCTCGATCGACTGCGAAGGCCACGTTGATGATGCCCGGGTCGGCCAAGCCCTTACTGGCCTGCGCCGAGTCTGCGCAGATGTACGCTACCTCGGCTCCTATCCCCGCCACGACGGCAAATTCCCGAACGTGACGCCAGGGACAACCGACACCGCGTTCGCCGACGCTGAGTCCTGGCTCGCCGAGATTCGTAACCCGTAACCCGTAAGCCGCGCTCACCCTCGCCTGGCGCTGAAGCGACGAGCTGAAACGACGAACTGAAACGACGAACAGTGGGGCGCCTAGCTTCGCTATACGCGGCTAGATGCCCCACTGTTCGAAGAGCGCTCACTGGAATGAGCTTTGCGATCGGGTACTCACAGAGCGCCTAAGCGACCGAGCTGGGGTTCTAGGCTCGGGAGAGGGTTACCCCTTTATGAGGCGGGTGGCACCGGCGTACTTGTTGCGCCACCACGGCGCGTTAATGCTCTCGATTTGGATGTCTGAACGCGGATTGTTTGCGCCGATCATCTTGCCCTTGCCGATGTACATCGACACGTGCTGCGAACCGCCGGGACCCCAGAACAGCAGGTCCCCCTTTTGTAGGTTTTTCCTCGAGACGCGCTTGCCCTTGCGCATCTGAGCACCCGAGTAGTGCGGTAGGTCCTTGCCAGCGACGTTCTTGTACAGCATCTTGGTGAATCCGCTGCAGTCGAAGCGACGCGAGGATGACGCACCCGCCACGTACTGGGCACCGGAACGCTTCTTGGCCTTGGCCACCTTCACGAGGTGGTTGCGGGTGCCCTTGGCCTTGATTGCGCGCTTCTGGGCACGAGTAAGCGGTATATCAACGGTACGGACGGTTGCAGTGGTGGCTGCCGGAGCAGCGGAAGCGACAGCCGAGGCGGGCGCGACGATGGCCGGGGTGAACGTAAGCGCGGCGGCAGTCAGGATGACAGCGGGCGCGGCAAAGCGGGTGGTGGTTTTGCGCATGGAATAACAACTCCTCGATCGCCACTTGCCGGGTTAGCTGACGGGCTCGGGCTTCGAGTGCCCTACGTCGGCCACGGGCAGTCAGTAACTGCGCGCGGCTCTTCGATTCGCCCCAAATGGTGCTCAGTGGTTCTGTGGGTGGGTTCCCGGTACTTCCGTTACCTAGCGGGCGAGGTTGCCCGCGGGTTCTAGCCGACGTTGGTGGGCCGACCATGCGGATGTTTCAGTGGGTTGCTCGCGCCCTGCGCTTCGCAGTGGCGAGTAACGAACAACGAAGACGAACGTAACACTAGAATTTGGTAAGTGCCAAGTTGTGGGTAAACCTGTGGATTGCTATGGGTACACGAGTCTTTGCACTGTGTAACGAGTCCCTCGCGAAGCTCCAACGAAATCGGCCGGAATGAGATCGGCGTCACGTGACGTGGCTCACGCGACATATGCCTATCCACAGGATACCCACGGTGCGTGGAGGGGTTTTAAGGCGTGTTACGGGGATTACGGTCGCCGGACCCCTGTTTGCCTAGCTCAGCGCGCTAGTTTCGTTGGGCAAGGAGACGTTCGATCAGGTGGGCGACTCCATCGTCGACATTGCTCGGAAGTACCCGGTCAGGTCCGACCGAATCCAGAACCAGTTGGTGGGCATTGGTGACACCGAAACCTTGCCCGGCCCACGCAAGCATCGGCAGATCGTTGGGCATATCGCCGACCGCAACGACATCGATTTGGTCGATGTGGTGCTCAGCGGCGAGCCACTCCAACCCGCTGGCCTTGCTCACGCCCGCTTTGGACATCTCGAGCAGCACCGATCCCGAGGTCGAGTGCGTGACGGTGATGATCCCGGTAAGTTCCTCAGCGACCTGCTGAGCGACAGTGTCAGGATGAGCAGGATGATCCTGGGGCCCCCGGGCAAGGAGTTTGACGACATCTCCTGGCGCGATGAGTTCCACCACCGACCGGGTCTGCAGTTCCGGCGGGAGGGTCAGTAGATGTGGGCGAAACCCGGCCTCGTAGCCGAATGCGGGCGGCTCGTCCGAATGTCCGGAATCAGGCGAAGACGCCAATGGGTCGACGAGGGGAACAGCCGATCCCGCGCGCACGTATTCAACAGCAAATGCGGACCCGGGGAGCAGTGCGCGGATCACCCTGACTGCCTCTCGCAGCGAATCGCCGGGAATCGGGAAGGTCTGCTCAACGGTCTTAGTCGACAGGTCTATGAGCACCGCACCGTTGGCCGCCACCGCCAATCCGTGCCACCCGGTTTGATGCACGATCGGTGAAAGCCAGCGCGGTGGCCGCCCGGTCACCAGTGTGATGGTCAGATCCTCAACGCGCGCCCGCTCCAAAGCAGCCAACGTGCGAACGGAGACCGTTGCGTCGGATCCCAGCAGTGTGCCGTCCAGATCCGTCGCGAGCATCTGCCGCCTGGCAGGCACGCCGCCGCCATCCACGCCGCTGCGCGAACTCATCTGTGAACCCCCGCTTACTTCGTCGGGGCGGTCAGATACTCCGCACCCCCGAGATACGGGCGCAATGCAGCTGGAACTCGCACCGACCCATCGGCCTGCTGATGGTTCTCTAGCAGCGCGACGATGATCCGGGTGACCGCACAGAGCGTGCCATTCAGCGTTGCGACCGGCGAGATTCCCTCGGCGCTACGCTGGCGAATCCGTAGCCTCTTGGATTGAAACTCTGTGCAGTTCGAGGTCGAAGTAACCTCGCGGTAGCGGCCCTGGGTCGGAATCCAAGCCTCGCAGTCGAACTTACGCGCCGCACTTGCTCCCAGGTCGCCGGAGGCGACATCGATCACCCGATACGGAATCTCCAACGCATCCAAAAATTGCTTCTCCCAGCCCAACAACCGTTGGTGTTCGGCCTCGGCATCTTCGGGAGCGCAGAACGAGAACATCTCGACTTTGTCGAACCAGTGGACCCGGAATATCCCGCGAGTGTCCTGACCGTGACTGCCAGCCTCGCGCCGGAAACAAGGCGAGTATCCAGCGTAGCGCAACGGAAGCGCAGCAGCATCCAACACCTCATCCATGTGGTAAGCCGCCAGCGGAACCTCAGCGGTCCCGACCAGGTACATATCGTCGGCGTCAAGTCGGTAGACATTCTCGGCTGCCTGGCCTAGAAACCCGGTCCCCTCCATCGCCGCTGGCTTCACCAGTGCAGGCGGAATAACCGGGGTGAAGCCATTCTCGGCGGCGAACTGCATCGCTAGATTCACTAGCGCCAATTCCAACTGAGCACCCACTCCCGTCAGGTAGTAGAAGCGACTCCCCGAGACCTTCGCACCACGCTCGATATCGATTGCCTTCAACAGCTGACCAAGCTCTACGTGATCCTTCGGCGCGAAACCCTCCGCGGCAAAGTCGCGCGGGGTCCCGATCTCTTCCAGCATCAGGAAGTCTTCTTCGCCGCCGATCGGGGCCCGGGGATCGATGAGATTCGACAGGACAGCGACCGTTTTTTCGGCGACCTCGTCGGTATCGCGCTGGGTTGACTCTGCGGACTTGACGGCCTCGGCTGTCATCGCGGCCTCGGCCATCAACTCATCAACGTGAGCCTGGATCGCCGGCCGCTGCGCATCATCAGCCTTACGAAGCTGACCCTGCAGCGGTCCGATCTTTTTCCCCAGTGCCTTCTGCTTCGAGCGCAGCGAATCAAACTGCGCGATTGCCGTCCGCCGTGCTTGACCAGCCTCTAAAGCGAGATCAACAAGTCCAGGATCCTCACCCCGCGCTACCTGGGACGCACGCACTCGGTCGGGATCATCACGCAACACCTTGAGGTCAATCACGTCGTAAGCCTAGGCCGCGGGCATCCTCGGTTGCCGCCCACCTTCCGGTGAGGTCGACCGACAGATCCCAGCTCGGATCCCAGCGCAGCTCGATAGCGAACTGTCATCGTCATAAAAGTGCCCGACCGACAGCACCGATCACGCCTCCGGCAAAGGGTTCACTCCGCTTGCTGGGAACACCACGCGCCCGGGGAATCTCCTGGCCAGGTGACACGAGTGAATCACCCAGTGCTGGGTGTGCGGGCCGGTTGCTTGTCCGGCGAGTGCCCGGGTTGAGCTAGACAAGGAATACCCGGCCGGTGCTCCGCGCGAGAATGACGGGTCCGCTAGAGGTACGGCCCGTTCGGGTTGTTCGCCCCCGGGATCGCTGTGGCACCGGATTCGGCTGAATCGCCGGGACCAAGCGCCATCTGACGCTGCGTCTCTTCCAGGTGTGCTTGGGCCGCCATCTGTTGGGCAAAGAGCGCTGTTTGGATGCCGTGGAAGAGCCCTTCCAGCCAGCCAACCAGCTGGGCTTGAGCGATTCGTAGTTCCGCGTCGCTGGGGGTCGACTCATCAGTGAAAGGCAGGCTGAGGCGGTCGAGTTCCGCGACGAGCTCTTCGGCTAGGCCATCTTCGAGCTCGGCAATCGATCGCGCATGAATCTCTTTGAGACGGACGCGACTGGCATCGTCGAGCGGAGCGTTCCGGACTTCCTCGAGGAGCTGTTTGATCATGCTACCGATACGCATGACTTTGGCGGGTTGTTCGACGAGTTCGGTGATTGGGCGCTCACCGGAGTCGGCAACGTGCTTTGCCAGAGCACTGCTGGGTTCGTCCGAGTGGACGTGGTCGGGACCGTCCCCGTTCTCGACCCCGCCCAGGACGACGGGATCTGGGCCGGCCTGTGCGCCGCCGAAACGTTCCTGCTCAGCAGATTCGGGAAACATGGACGCAATTGTCTCGCGCCGCCTCTTCCCGGCGGGAACCCAGCCCACCGTTTGCCGAGAGTCGAGGTCACAGCCGGAGTCAAGGTTCAGATCGTCAGGATGAGTTTTCCCGTGTGCGTACTGGCTTCCATCCGGTCATGGGCCGCAGCGGCCTGGGTGATGGGGAGTACGTCCTCAACAACTGGCGTGATGGAGCCGTCGGCGAAGAGCGGCCACACATTTTGCGCGACCTCACGACAAATCGCAGCCTTTTGATCTGCCGGGCGGCTGCGCAGCGACGTTGCGCACACCGTCGCGCGCTTGCCGAGCAGGGAGCCGATGTTTAGCTCTGCCTTAATCCCGCCCTGTAGGCCGATGATGACGAGGCGCCCATCGGGAGCTAGCGCTGCAACATTGCGTTGTAAATACTTGGCGCCCATATTGTCGAGGATGACATCGGCACCACGGGACTCCGATTGGATGACCTCGACAAAGTCTTGGTTGCGGTAGTTGATACCGATATCCGCACCGAGTTTCAGGCAACGCGCGACCTTGGCGTCGGAGCCAGCGGTGATCGCAACTGTGGCGCCCAGCGCCTTGCACAGCTGAATTGCATGGGTACCGATCCCGCCGGATCCGCCGTGGATGAGAACGAGTTCGCCGGGTTGCAGCCGCGCAACGTTGATTAGGTTCGACCAGACGGTGCAGGCGACTTCGACAAGTCCCGCGGCTGTCACGACGTCGATTCCTGGTGGGAGCGCCATAACCTGGCCTGCTGGAACTGCAACCTGCTCGGCATATCCGCCGCCGGCCAGCAGCGCGCAGACCTGGTCGCCTACCTTCCACCCGGTGACATCGGCACCGATCATCGCGATCGTCCCGGAGCACTCCAGGCCGATGACGTCCGACACCCCTGGCGGCGGCGGGTAGAGCCCCATCCGCTGCATGACATCTGCCCGATTGACTGCTGTTGCTGCGACGTCGATCAACACCCCGTCGTCGGTGAGCTCAGGCTCAGGTACCTGCGTCCACGCCAACTGCTCGGAGCCGCCTGGTTCCGTCACGGTCACGGCAAACATGGGCACTCCTTGTGGGTTGGTCGGAGGTTAGCGGCCGGCTGAACACAGTAGGCGGATACGAACCGCTTTAGCCATCCTGTACCGGTGACCGGCTAGTTGAGCGGTTCGCGGTCGCCAATGTGGCGGATAGCGACGATTCGGTCATCCTCTTGGAGGATGCGTGCCTCCGGCTGATCGAATCGGTGGACCTTGCCGTTGCGCACGACCGCCAGCACAATCTCGCCGCGATCGGCGAGGTCGCCGACCATTAAGCCAATCTCGTACGGTTGCAATGCTCGTTCGCGAACTTCTAGGCCCTCTCCGGGATCGAGCAGGTCTTCCATTATCGAGCCTGCGGTTGGCGAAACGAGCGAGATCCCCATCAGTCGTCCAGCGGCCTCAGCGGTCGTGATGACGGCATTGGCGCCAGACTGCCGTAGGACCGCGACGTGCTGGGCCTCGCGAACGGCTGCCACGACGGTTGCTTTCGGTGCCAGCCGCCGAACGTTCAGCGTGATGAGTACAGCTTTGTCATCGGAGTCCAGCGCGATGATCGCGCGTGCACAACGGGTGACGGCGGCGCGCTCGAGAATATCGTCACGACGGGCATCGCCAACGATGCCGGTGCAGCCGAGCACGGTTGCGTCCTGTACCTCGCTGGCGCTGGGGCTGATGACGACAATCTGGTGCGGGTCACCCCCATCGTCGAGTAGCGTGCCGACCGCTGACTTCCCCTTTACCCCGAAACCAACGACGATGGTGTGGTTCTTCACGTGCTTCCTCCAACGTTTTTCGCGGTACTCGGCCTGAGTCCGCTGGGCCAGAACTTGTAGCGTGCTGCCGACGAGGACGATCAGAAACAGGATCCGCAACGGCGTAATGACGATTGCTGAAATCATCCGGTTGATTTCGCTGGCCGGCACGATATCCCCATAGCCCGTCGTCGATAGTGACACCGTTGCGAAGTAGAACGCATCCAGGAGTGTGATGGTTTCTCCAGGGTGTGTGGTGTCCAAGTAGCCGTTCCGCCCGATATAAACCACCGCGGTCATGAGCGCGAGACAGCCGAGAGCGATGCTGCCGCGGATGAGGAGGGCATAGCCCAGTCCCGACCGGTGCCCGGGAAAGAAGACGTCCCGCACCGGGCTGCTGTCGTCTGTCAGCCCAACGGTGTTTGCTGTCTGCTCTTCGGAGACTTTGCCGGCCACACCCCAAAGCTAGACCGCGACATGCCGCCGTCGCCTGCCGATCAGGGTCTTCGGGGGATAGCGTTTTTCCGCGGGCCGCTGTTCATGAGCAGAACTAGGTCATGGGTAGAACGGCAGCAGCCTCATTGCGCCTAATACCACCGGGCGGGATCACGGCGATTCCATCAGCTTTCGCCAGGGCGAAGAGCCCCCCTGGTCCGCCTGGGCTGATGATCTCAACATCCTGACCGCGGTCCCCGACGTGGCGAACCGGGACCAGGGTTGTTTGCTGGCGGTCGCCGAAGACGGTATCGGCCATCCGTGCGCGGCGGATTGGGTCTGGGCGTCGGGTGAGCGCAGCAATGATCGGGGCGAGCAAGGTCAGCAAGGTCGCTACGGCATCGGCTGGGATCTCCCCGCAGTGAATGAGCGGTCGCCCATCTTGCAGCTGCGCGAGCAGCATCGAACCGCCAGGTTTGCAGGCAACTCCATCGACGAGCACGTCGGCTTTCATGCCACGCAGCACGCGTCGGACTGCGCCACCGCTCGCCGGACCAGCCGTTATGACGACATCGCTGATGATGTCATCGATGACATCGATGAGTTCAGCATCGCCTTCGGTGACCCAGCGGGCGGGTTGGCACCGGGCCCCGATGCCGGAGATCCAGCCAGGTAGCGCCGGGCTGACGGCATCCCGGGTCATCCCAGAGCGCGGGATTCCCGACTGCAGGACCTCGCTGCCGATCCGGAGCAGCCCGACGACTGGCATCGGGATGATCGAGAGATGGTCGTGGCCAGCGGTCGCGGCGAGCGCGGCCACGGCGGGAGTAATGCGGTCGCCCGCTGGAAGCAGTTCGGAGCCGTAGGCGGCGTCGCTCCCGCGCGGTCGGATCCCGCTGCCTGGCTCGATTGGGGCCGGCCCGCGGGCGGGATCGCGGACCTTAAGTAGCTCACCCTCGACGATGCAGCGGTTGTCGACGACGACGCCCGTGACGCCTGATCCCAGCGCCTCACCGGCGGTGACCGGCGTCGCCTGGCCGTCGCGCAGGAGTTGATGGGTGGTCGACTCGTGATACTCAAGGCCAGCGAACAGGTCACGGCGCGAGGCAGCCCTGATCCGCCAAGGCCCAGGTCCGGCTATCGCCCAGCCCTCCGCGACCGACGTGTCGTACGCGGGGATATCGGAGAGCGCTAGGAGCGGATCGGCAAGAACGCCGCCCACGGCCTCTTCGGGAGTGGCGACCACGGGAGTGAGTTCGCGTCGAAACGATGCCGCGCGGTCGCGGGCGTCGTTCCAGGAGCACGTGAGCTCATTGGTCGCGGGCAGATCAGTCACTGACTCAGGGTGCCGAACCATGCTGCTGGCTGAGCACGCCGGGGGTCGGTTCGTACGTCTTGGGGGCGAGGCGTACGGATAATTAGCGGGCCGGTGGGGGCTCGCTGCTCACCGGTGGTTCAGTGCTCGTCGCCGGATAGTCCCGCGTGCCGACGGTGCATTGCCTCGCTGGCGCGGTTCATTCCGACGATCGTGACGGACTTTCCTTTGGACGCGTACTTGGTCTCGATCGAGTCCAGCGCGGCCACTGTCGACGGGTCCCAAATATGGGCGTCGGACATATCGATGACGACATTGGCAGGATCGTTGGCGTAGTCGAATCGGAAGACCAAATCGTTGCTGGAAGCAAAGAAGAGCTCACCGGTCACTCGGTAGATCCGGGTGTCGGAGGTTGGATCCAGGACCAGCTCGACCTCGGACATGTGAGCAACCCGGCGGGCGAACATCACCATGGCGACCGTAACGCCGGCGGCGACACCGATGGCCAAGTTGTGAGTGACGACGACGAAGAACACTGTCACCAACATGACGAACGTCTCGGTCTTTGGCAGGCGCTTGAGAGTGGATGGTTGGATGCTGTGCCAGTTAAAGGTTGCCATTGCGACGATCAACATAACGGCCACCAGCGCGGCCATCGGAATGATGGCGACGATGTCCCCGAGTGAGACAACGAGGATCAGCAGGAAGACGCCGGCGAGGAAAGTGGATAATCGCGTGCGCGCGCCGGAGACCTTCACGTTGATCATGGTCTGGCCGATCATCGCGCAGCCTCCCATCCCGCCGAAGAATCCGGTGACGATGTTGGACGCGCCCTGGCCCCATGATTCGCGGGTCTTATTGGAGTGGGTGTCGGTGATGTCGTCGACGAGTTTCGCGGTCAGGAGCGATTCGATCAGCCCAACGAGCGCGATCCCCAGCGCGTACGGAGCGATGATTTGCAGCGTCTCGAAGTTGAACGGAACGTTCGGGATGAGCAGCTCCGGCAGACTATCGGGCAGTTCGCCCTCGTCCCCAACGTTGGGAACTGCCAGATTTGCCGCGACGGTCACGACCGTCAGGAGCACGATGGCGACCAGTGGGGCGGGTACGGCGGTCGTCACTTTCGGGAGCAGCCACATGATGAGCAAGCCCGCGATCACCATTGGGTAGACGAGCCACGGGACGTTTATCAGCGAGGGCAGCTGCGACATCGCGATCAGGATCGCAAGAGCGTTAACAAAGCCAATCATCACGCTGCGGGGGATGAACCGCATTAGTCTCGCGATTCCCATGAATGCCAGACCGATTTGGATGACCCCGCCGAGGATGACGGCGGCGAGGAGGTACTCCAGGCCCTGTGCGGCAACCAGCGGCGCGATGACCAGGGCGATGGCCCCGGTAGCTCCTGAAATCATGGCTCGGCGGCCGCCGAAGAACGAAATGGAGACGGCCATCGTGAAGGAGGCAAAGAGGCCCACACGTGGATCGACACCGGCGATAATTGAGAAGGCGATTGCCTCCGGGATGAGGGCGAGGGCGACGACGAGGCCGGCGAGGGTCTCGGTACGGATAACTCGTGGCGTGAACTTCTCGCGGATTGCCTGTAGGCGCGCTTTGGGATCCCAACCGCTCGGCGGTAGGAATTCGGCTTCAGCGATGACGGTCACAAGGGGCCTTCCGTGGGGCAACGTGCACAAACCAACCGCTAACCATAGCCGCGGACCTGCTGGCCCCGGCCCGTTCGTGACCCGGATCATGCCGGCTGCGGGCCTAGGGCGTCTGTTTGCGGTCCAGCGCGGCAAATCCGTGCGTTCCTCGCGCGGGATTGCCGCCCACTTTTGTGGTTTGGGAAGTTTCGGCGACGAAATAAGCAGGGGCGGTATTCGGGGAGTCACTTGACGCGGGCGTCAAGTTGACACTAGTGTCAGATTCGTGCCGCCAGTCATCAAATCCAGGATCGACCGCAACGACCCGCAGTACGTAGGGAATCGGGAGGCGATGCTCGAATCGCTGTCCGATATCGCTGCGCTCACCGGACGAGTGACCGCGGGCGGGGGTAAGGAAGACGCCGAGAAATCAGCGGCGACTGTTGCGCGCCACCGCAAACGGGGAAAGCTCCTGCCGCGGGAACGCATCCGGCTCCTCTTGGACGAGAATTCACCCTTCCTCGAACTCTCGACGCTAGCTGGCTGGGGTTCGGAAGACCCACTCGGCGGCGGAATGGTCACCGGGATCGGCTGGGTCCACGGTGTCGAGGTCATGGTCGTCGCGAATGACCCCACCGTGAAGGGCGGCAGCCAAGGCCCCACGTCGGGTCGTAAGGGTCTGCGCGCGATGGAGATCGCCAAGAACAACCGACTTCCCCTTATTAACTTCACCGAATCCGGTGGCGCCGACCTGCCCAAGCAGGCCGACATCTTCGTCCCCGGCGGCGCAAGCTTCAAGAACCTCACCCAGCTATCCGCAGCCGGCATCCCGACGATCACGTTGGTTTTCGGCTCCAGCACTGCTGGGGGCGCATACGTTCCGGGAATGAGCGACTACGTCGTGATGCAGAAGGAAGCCGCGAAGGTCTTCCTTGGCGGCCCACCGCTGGTCAAGATGGCGATCGACGAGGATGCCGACGAAGAGACCCTCGGTGGCGCAGAGATGCACGCTCGCACGAGCGGCCTGGCCGACTACCTCGCCATCGATGAGCCCGATGCCATGCGGATCGGGCGCGATATCATCAAGCACCTGAACTGGCGCAAGGCCGGGATCGGACCCACACAGCCTCCGATCCCGCCCAAGTACGACCAAGAGGAACTGCTTGGTATTGCCAGCGCCGATATTCGGGTCCCGTTCGAGGCTCGCGAGGTCATTGCCCGCATCGTCGACGGCAGTGAGTTTGAAGAGTTCAAGGCTCTCTACGGAACGACGCTCGTCACGGGCTGGGCAACGCTGCAGGGCTTCCCGATCGGAATCATCGCTAACAATGGCATCCTGTTTAGCGAGGAAGCCGAGAAGGCGTCGCAGTTCATTCAGCTTTGCAATCGCTCCCAGACGCCGATCCTATTCATGCAGAACATCACCGGTTTCATGGTCGGAACCCGTTACGAGCAGGGTGGGATCATCAAGGATGGTGCGAAGCTGATCAACGCGGTATCGAACTCGACCGTGCCGCATCTGACGCTGATGATGGGCGCCTCCTACGGTGCCGGGAACTACGGCATGAGCGGCCGCGCATACGACCCGCGATTCATCTTCACCTGGCCGAATCACCGGATTGCCGTGATGGGACCCAAGCAGCTGGCGGGTGTCATGACGATCGTTGCGCGCAGCAAAATCGAGGGTGCGGGCGGTGAGTGGAACGACGAGACCGAGGCGATGATCGCCCCGATGCGTGATGCGTTGGAACAGCAAGTCGAGCAGGAATCCACGGCGTTGTTTGCGACCGGTCGCGTCTGGGACGACGGCATCATCGATCCGCGCGATACCCGTACTGCCCTTGGGTTGGCATTGTCCGCGTGCCACAGCGCGCCGATTCGCGGGGTCGGAGCTAGCAACCCCGCGGCGTTGGCAGCCGGGACCGGCGGACCAGGCGCAGATGGCGGCCACTTTGGCGTCTTCCGGATGTGATGGCGATGACTGACGAGAACACCTCAGATAGCAATTCAGGTAGCAATTCCTCAACCAACAAGTCGCTGGTGGGCGGCCCCGACGATGAGTCGTTGGTCGACGCGGGTGATTTCTGGGCCAAACGGAATACCGAACCTGCCCAGGGAGCCACGATGGAATCAGCCGCCGCCGCAGACGACGGTGTGACAGCAACGGTCCTCGAAAGCGCCCTGCGCACAGCCCTCGACAACGACTGGTACACCGAATCGGAGCCCCCTATGCTGGACGGATTACTTGTCGCGAACCGCGGAGAAATCGCGCGTCGGGTGTTCCGCTCGGCCCATCCGCAGACCAAGACGATCGCTGTCTTCTCCGAACCCGATCGCAACGCCGCGCATGTGCGCGATGCCGATATCGCGATTGCGCTTGGCGGTGTCACAAGTACCGAGTCGTATTTGGATACCGCGAAGGTGCTGGAGGCTGCCAAGCGTTCGGGTGCCTCCGCGATCCACCCGGGCTACGGCTTCCTATCCGAGAACCCAGACTTCGCGCAAGCTGTGATGGATGCGGGGTTGATCTGGGTCGGACCGACACCGGACTCGATCCGCAAGATGGCTTTGAAGGTTGAGGCAAAACGCATCGCCGAGCGCGCCGGTGTCCCACTCGTTCCCGGGGCCGAGATCTCACCGGATGCATCCGATGCTGAGCTCATCGCAGCGGCAACCGACGTCGGATTCCCATTGCTGGTCAAGGCCTCGGCCGGCGGCGGCGGCAAGGGGATGCGTGCTGTCGACTCGGCCGACCAACTCCTTGAAGCGGTGGCCGGGGCACGTCGCGAGGCACAAAACTCGTTCGGTGATCCGACCGTGTTCTTCGAGCGATACCTGACCGGTGCGCGCCATGTGGAGGTGCAGGTTTTTGGCGACACTCACGGCAATGTCGTGCACCTGTTTGAGCGCGAGTGTTCGATCCAACGGCGTCACCAAAAGATCGTCGAGGAATCACCCTCACCAGGGGCAACCGCAGAGACTTTGGATGCGATGTACGCCGCCGCTGTCTCGTTGACCAAGGAAATCAATTACGTCGGGGCAGGAACGGTTGAGTTCTTAGTTTTTGGTCAGGGGGAGGAGCAGGACTTCTACTTCCTGGAGATGAATACTCGCCTGCAGGTTGAACACCCGGTGACCGAAGCGGTCACCGGCTTGGACCTGGTGACCTGGCAGCTGAAGGTCGCAGTTGGCGACAAACTCCCGCTAACGCAGGACGAGATCACTCGCGACGGACATGCCGTCGAGGTCCGACTCTACGCCGAAGATCCCGCTAACGATTACCTCCCGAGTACCGGACCACTGGTCGGCTTCGACTACATCCCGGAACCCATATCAGCACCGCCACGGGCACGCGAGGAACTGTCGGCCGAAGAGGGCGACGAGGTCACGCCGTTTTACGATCCGATGATTGGCAAGATCATCAGTCATGCCCCGACGCGCAGCGAGGCAACCCATGACCTCGCGCGAAATCTACGTGGCCGCGATATCGCTGGGGTCACGACGAACCGAGACTCGCTTGTGGCGATTCTTGAGTCCGAGTGGTTCGCGAAGGGTGCGACTCCCACCGACTTCCTCGAGCTCCATCCCGAGCTCCTCTCCGAACCGATCACAACTGAGGCAGCGGTCGAATCCGCGCTCATCGCAGCATCGTTGGCGGCCGACCTTCTCGCGCAAACCGGCGCCCCTTGGCAGTCGCTAGCATTCCCGGGCTGGAGCAATATCCCGGTGGTCCCGAATCGTCGCGATTGGGAATACAACCGAGCCGGGGACGTCGTGGCAAAGACCGTCGTGACGAGCTATTCCGCCGATGGTGCTGGGGCGGTCGCGGTTCGCGATGGGGAACCGGCTGCAGGCTGGACCGGCCCGATTGACGGGGTCGAGTTCGCGACCGAGGTCATGTTCTTCGAGGAGCTGGCCGACGCGGGTCTCGACCCGGCATCAACGGATGGAACCGTCGCCGCCTGGGTTGAACTACGTATCGACCTTGGCGGGCTTCTACGGACCTGGATCGTCACCCAAAACGGTGATTACGTCTGGGTTAATGACGGGGTGGATTCGTTCACGTTCAGTAGCGCCGCGCGCTTTGCCGATGCCGATCAGGCGGCAGCTGGCGGCGGTCCGGCTGCGCCCGTCCCCGGAACGGTCGTGGCGGTTGAGGTCGCCAACGGCGATGTTGTGGTCGAGGGTCAAACGCTGATCATCCTGGAAGCGATGAAGATGGAGCACCGCATCACTGCTGCCATCGACGGGACTGTCGACACAGTCCTGGTATCGGTCGGGCAATCCGTCGATGCCCACCAGCCGCTGGTCACGCTTGCGGCCCAAGAACCAGCAGACAGTAACTAGAGGGGTTTGGTATGTCTGAACAGGAGCAGAGCACGAGCGAACGCGGTACGCGTCCGATCCGGATCGCCAACTGCAGTGGGTTCTTTGGTGACCGCCTTGCCGCCGCCAAGGAGATGGTCGACGGCGGCCCAATCGATGTGCTGACCGGTGACTGGTTAGCAGAACTCACGATGCTGATCCTCGCGCGCCAGCGGATGAAGGTGGGCCCCGGCTCTGGCTGGGCCAGCACGTTTCTCAAGCAGATGACCCAGGTCCTGGGAACCTGTCTGGAGCGCAACATCAAGGTGGTTTCCAACGCCGGTGGGCTCGACCCCGAAGGCTGCGCCAAAGCGCTGCGCGAGAAGGCCGACGAGCTCGGCCTGGAGAATCTGAAGATCGCCTACGTCACCGGGGATGATCTGATGCCGGAGTTGGCGCAGTTGCAGGAAGGCGGCGAGACTCTGACGAACCTGGACACCGGCGAGGAACTCACCGATGTTGGACTGGCCCCGCTCACGGCGAATGCCTACATCGGTGCCCGCTGCGTCACAGAGGCGCTAGAACGTGGGGCCGATGTCGTCATCACCGGACGTATCACCGACGCAGCCCTAGTAATCGGCCCGTCAGCCTGGTGGCATGGCTGGTCATACGATGCTGCGCTGGCCGGTGATCGGTTACAGCTCGACGCCCTTGCCGGATCGTTGGTCGCAGGTCACGTCATCGAATGCGGTGCGCAGGCAACCGGCGGCAACTACTCGTTCTTCTCCGAGGTCGAGGGGCTGGAGCACCCTGGGTTCCCAATTGCGGAGGTTGCTCAAGACGGTTCCAGCGTCATCACGAAACATGAGAACACCGGCGGCGAAGTCAGTATCGGAACTGTCACCTCGCAGCTGCTGTACGAAATCGGGCCGCCCGCTTATCTCAACCCAGATGTTACCGCCCGATTCGACTCGCTCACGATCAATGAGATCGGCAAAGACCGCGTCCAAATCGGTCGGGT
>JBLHZE010000009.1:0-17820 GCA_047631015.1 Actinomycetes bacterium | reverse complement strand
CTGACGATATCTCGGCCGCCGAGATCCATGTCGTAACCAGCATCACGCAGGGCACGGATCTTGTCCTCCTCGCGCCACTTGGTCTCGACGAACTCCTCAATATCTGGGTGGTCTACATCCAGCACAACCATCTTCGCGGCGCGTCGGGTTGCGCCCCCTGACTTGATGGTTCCGGCCGACGCGTCGGCTCCACGCATGAAGGAAACTGGCCCACTTGCGGTACCACCGGAGGAACGCAGCAGTTCTTTACTGGAGCGGATCCGCGAGAGGTTCAGGCCAGCGCCGGAACCCCCTTTGAAGATTAGCCCCTCCTCGCGATACCAGTTGAGGATTGAGTCCATTGTGTCATCCACCGCAAGAATGAAGCAGGCTGATACCTGCTGCGGGGACGAGGTTCCAACGTTGAACCAGACCGGCGAGTTGAATGAGAACACCTGATGAAGCAGCATCCAGGTCAGCTCGTGCTCGAAGATCTCGGCATCAATATCGCTGTTGAAATAGCCATTCTCTCTACCTGCACGAACGTAGGTCAACACGACGCGATCGATGAGCTGGCGGAGGCTGTGCTCTCGGGTCTCGGTACCGAGAGCGCCACGGAAGTACTTCGTGGTGACGATCGTCGAGGCGTTAAGCGACCAGGAACTCGGGAATTCAACACCGCGCTGTTCGAAGACCGTCTCGCCAGTCTTCCAGTTCGTTTGGTGAACATCCCGACGATCCCATTCGACATCGTCGTAGGGATGCACGCCTGGAGTCGTAAAGAGACGATCAATCTGCAGACCTGTACGCGTCACTGTGACCTCCGGTTTGCGGCTTTGGGGAAGCACTTGAGCCTCCGCCCCTGATCCATGACCGGCCGGGTCCGTGATGGAATCTGCTACTCCGATGCCATCACCTGGGTTGGCTTGATCAGCCATTTTGGCCTCCTTCAGGGGCGCCGTTTGCACCGCCCGAAGGGAAGTGCGCTTTGTGGGTTCCGTTGATTGCGTTTTGGTTGTTTGTCGTATTCGAACGTACTAAGGGGAGGTTTTCGTCTCGTATTCTTTCTTGCCTTGGGGTCTAGGATCTGAGGTGCTGACGCCGCGACTATCCGCAACCGCGCGTGCCGTCGACTCACGCTCGACTCGAAGCAGCGTTACCTCTGCCTCAAAGTCCTCCAATGAGTCAAAGTCGCGGTAGACGGATGCGAACCGCAGGTAGGCGACTTCGTCCAACGTGCGTAACGGACCAAGGATCGCCATACCAACTTCACGCGCAGGCACTTCTGGGTTTCCAAGTGCGCGAACAGCGTCCTCGACGGTCTGGGCCAGGATTGCCAGGTCGTCATCGCTTACAGGCCTGCCCTGGCATGCTTTTTGAACGCCTGAGGCAACCTTGCTCCGACTGAACGGCTCAAGGACACCGCTTCGCTTCTGGATCTGCAGCGATGCTGTCTCGACTGTCGTGAATCGACGTGCACAGCTTGGGCACTGACGACGACGACGAATTGCTGCCCCATCGTCTGCTGTCCGGCTATCGACAACGCGTGAGTCATCGTGGTGGCAATACGGGCAATGCACCTTCCGCAAGCCTCCAAACCGACTAAACGATCACTTCTGGGGATAAAACTGGGGATCTCCTGGGGAGAACCTGTGTGCTTCTAGCCACAACCTGTGGACTAGTTACACCCGTGTAAGCACTACATGTGGTGGAACGTTAGGCGTAGTGGCACAACTTCGCAAGCTGTTTTGGGTCGGTCGTTCGGATGATATTTGATCCTTGCCGACGTATCCGCAGGTCAGCCCGTTAATCCGCGCTCGACAAAACCCAGATCGCCGCGCGTGTCGCAAAGATTCCATGGCTACGGGGAAGGAACAACCAGTTTTTGGCCCGGCGTCAACGCCGTCCCTTTGAGATTGTTGACGACCCGAAGCTCTCGAACCGCCGACCGTGGATCGGTATCAGGCATGGATCGGGTGGCTACCGACCAAAGGCTGTCACCGGGAGCGACCGTCACAATCGACTGCGCTGGACTCTCGGTCACTGTTCGAGAGGCTTGTGCACTGATACCTGGTGCGATTAGCGCAAACATGGCCACAAGCACAGCCACTGCAACAATCACGCCGTAGCGAGGGTGATGCGACCCACGAACGGGGCGAGTGTTGCGAACACTCCGCACTGACCCTCGTCTCGACCGATGCGATGACCTTTGATACCCGGCCGCCGGCGGTACGCCAATAGAAGCCCCGGCATCCGGAAGTGCGATCTGCCTGCCGCTCACGTATGGGCTGCGGCTTCGTTGCACCCCGCGATCGGCTACGCGCCGCGCGCGAATGAGCGCGCCACCGGAAGCTAACCGGGGTGTGAAATGAGGGAGTGACCGCGAATGTGTCGCGCGGTGCGCCATGCGACGCGGACTTTGTGGGAGTTCCAATCCCCATGATGGTGCTGTGACTGTCATTGTGACCTCCGTACGGCTGAACTGGATAAAGGCCCGCTACGACTAACGCCTGTCGCAACAACCGAACGAATGTTCACTAAAACGAACAAACGTTCGAATCGAACGGGTGTACTAGAGATAGCACCATGGCCCGACATTTCGCTACCGCTATTCGAACATATGTTTGATTTTGTTCCCCAAAGGCGCTAGGTTGACTATCGATAGCTCGGATGGCGAGGAACAGAATCGTGAAACCGAGTCGCACATCTGAGCCATAGGAGTTGCCGTGAGGCGCGTAGACAATTCACCCACAGGTAAAGCCGGTCAGCGCACGCCTGCCGCGGAGAAGTCACACGGCGAGCCGAAAGCTGCGAGTGTGGGCCAGACTTCGGCATCACCAAGCAAGGTCTCCTCGATTGAACCCGATAACGGGAAGAAAGCGCTGACGAGTCGCCAGGCCAAGATTCTCGCTGTGATTCGCGAAGCTGTTGAAGCGCGGGGCTATCCCCCGAGCGTCCGCGAGATCGGCGATGCGGTCGGCCTCACCAGTCCGTCCTCTGTTGCCCACCAGCTCCGAGTACTTGAGAAAAAAGGCTTTCTGCGCCGTGACCCAAACCGGCCTCGCGCTCTCGAAGTCACAATGACGGGCGAGACCAAGCGCAGCGACACTCACATTTCTTCCAGAGATGGCGGTAGCGCGGGTACAAGCAGGACAGCGTTCGTTCCGGTGCTTGGTCGCATTGCAGCCGGCGGTCCCATCTTGGCTGACGAATCAGTGGAGACCGTGTTCCCACTCCCCCGCGACATTACGGGCGAAGGTGAGCTGTTTCTGCTGCATGTCGTAGGCGAATCCATGATTGACGCCGCAATATGTGACGGTGACTATGTCGTTGTTCGCAAGCAGGACACGGCGGAATCAGGAGAAATCGTAGCCGCCCTCATTGGCGACGAGGCGACAGTGAAGACACTTAAGCGCCGCGATGGCCACGTCTGGTTGATGCCACACAACCCCGCCTTCGCACCTATTCTGGGTGATGACGCGCACATTCTGGGCAAAGTTGTTTCCGTCCTACGCAAAGTCTGAAGCCTGGCCCAGTGAGTAGCCCCACAAGTTTGCCGTCAGCTCCTCCGACTCGGTGAACTCTGGCGCGGCTTCCGGGCCCAAGTCGTGTCTGGGTATGTTGGCAGTGGCCTATCCTAAGTGTCATGGCTGGTCTGTCGACGCTCTTGCTGTATCCGCATCAACTGTTCGCGGCTGATCTTCTTCCTGAGGCTGATCGGGTGGTCCTGATCGAGGAGCCGTTGCTGTTCGGTACTGATCGCAGCTACCCACTGGATATGCACAAGCAGAAGCTGATGCTGCACCGGGCGAGCATGCGCCGGTATACGGGCGCGGTGCTCGCGGGCATGTACGTCGAGGTGGTCTACCTTGCAGTGGGGGACATTGACGCTACGGAAGATGCGGTGGAGGTGGCCTGCGCTGGCTCAGCGTCTGTGACGATATTCGACCCGTGTGATGACGTCCTGCACCGAAGGATCGTCGGTGCCGTCGCTAGCTTCCCCGAGGTGCGGTTCTCCGAACTTCCCAGTCCCAACTGGTTACTGACAAATACCGATATTGCGGATGAGTTTCCGAAGAATCGGACGCCACGGATGACCGATTTCTACCGGCGCCAGCGACGCCGTATGCGGCTGCTGGTTGACGACGAGGGTCAACCGGAGGGTGGTCGCTGGAGTTTCGATGCTGACAATAGGAAAAAGCTCCCGCGTGACTATGCCGCACCCACGTTCCGCAGATTCGGGTCACATCCGGAGGTCACACGGGCACGTGAATGGGTAGAGGCTCGTTTCGTCGCCAACCCTGGGCAAACCGATGATTTCTGGTGGCCAACCAGTCATTCAGAAGCGCAGGCCTGGCTCAGCGACTTTCTGGAAAATCGGTTGGACGAGTTCGGTCCTTATGAGGATGCACTTGAGGGCCAAGAATCGTTGTTACAGCACAGCGGACTGTCGGTTCCCTTGAACATGGGGTTGTTGACGCCCGACCAGATCGTTGTGCAAGCCATGCAGCGTCATCGTGATCGCCCGGTACCACTGGCCAGTTTGGAGGGGTTCTTGCGGCAGATCATCGGGTGGCGAGAATACGTCCGCGGAGTCTATGTCACCTCTGGCGCTCGCCAGCGCACAACAAATGCGCTGCGGCAGAGTCGGCCGCTGCCTGAGATCTGGTGGGAGGGCGAAAGTGGACTACCGCCGCTGGATGATGCCTTGGAGAAGCTTCGAGGAAGCGGCTATGCCCACCACATCGAGCGGTTGATGGTCATGGGCAATCTGATGCTGTTGTGTCGAACTGATCCGGATGAGGTTTACCGCTGGTTCATGGCCCATTTCGTGGACGCCTATGACTGGGTGATGGTGCCAAATGTGTATGGGATGAGTCAGTTCGCCGACGGCGGGCTGATGACGTCCAAACCCTACGTCGCGGGCTCGAACTACCTGCGCAAGATGAGCCACTATTCGGCCGGGGATTGGTGTGACGTGTGGGATGGGCTTTACTGGTCCTTCGTAGCCGATCACCGTGACCTTTTCGCAGCAAACCCGAGGACGTCGGTGATGGTTCGGGCGCTGGACCGGTTGAACCCTGAGCGCGCTGACCGCATCCGAACCGCCTCACAAGCGTGGTTGGCCGAACATCACGGTTGATACTTGAGACGCTGCGTATCCTGTCGCAGCTTTGCTTGCAGGGGGATGAGGGGTCTTAGGGTCGTGGCCGGTATCTGGGGGTTTGTGGAGTAAGCGTTCCGGAACCAACGGCAGATTCAACTGGTCGTCGCAATGACACCTGCTTTGGCATCCGGTTGAAGCCGTCGCGGGTGGCGCGCTACAGCCTCCGGCTGCTCGCAGCGGCTATCTTGAGCCGAGAGGCGAGTTGCTTATCAACACGGGCTCGAATACGCGTGCCCGTGTTGCCATGCTCGATCGATTCGATTTCGCCTTCTCTATGGACTTGAGCAACCAGATCGGAGTGCTCGTAGCCAATCACCAGGTCTACTTCGATCGCTGGTGTTGGGAGGTCTTGTTCCAGCGCATCCATCAGCTCAGCGAAACCGGTTCCGGTTAGCGCTGAAACGAACACAACGTGTCGCAGATCCCGGCGAAGATTCTCAAGAATTTCTGAATCAGCAACGTCCGATTTGTTGACCACGATCAACTCCGGAATGTCGTCTGCCCCGACTTCAGCTAGGACCTCGCGGACGGCGGCAATTTGCTCCGTAGGGGCCTCGTCAGATCCGTCGACGACATGCAGCAGTAGGTCTGCCTCTGAGGCCTCCTCCAGTGTGCTGCGAAACGACTCAACTAGCTGATGGGGAAGGTGGCGAACGAATCCGACGGTGTCAGACAAGGTGATCTCGCGTCCGCTTGGGGTGCGCGCCTTGCGAACAGTGGGGTCTACCGTTGCGAAGAGTTCGTCCTGAACGAGAACACCCGCCTTAGTCAGCCGATTCAACAGGCTGGACTTCCCGGCGTTGGTGTAGCCAACGATGGCCACAGATGGAGTGTTCGAACGGCGGCGCGATGCCCGAGCTGTCTCGCGCGTTTTCGTCATCTGTTTCAGATCGCGGCGAAGTTTGGCAATTTGTGCGCGCACTCGCCGACGATCTGTCTCAATCTTTGTCTCACCAGGTCCACGTCGAGCCCCAATCCCGCCAGACTGGCGGCTCATCGCGTCGCCCCACCCGCGTAAACGCGGAAGCATGTAGTTCATCTGCGCAAGCGCGACCTGAGTCTTACCCTCCCGACTACGGGAGTGCTGCGAAAAGATATCCAGAATGAGCCACGTCCGGTCGACGACTTTGACGTGAACGACTTTCTCGAGCGAGGTCAGCTGGCCCGGTGATAGCTCACCATCGCAAATCACCGTGTCCGCGCCTAGAGCCACAACCATGTCGCGGAGTTCAATGGCCTTACCCGACCCGATGAAGGTGCCCGCATCGGGTTTATCCCGGCGCTGGACAAACCCGTCAAGCACCAGTGAACCGGCTGTCTGCGCAAGGCGCGCCAGTTCGGCCAGCGATCTGCGAGCTTGTTCCGCGGTTCCGGCTGTCCATACTCCGATAAGGACCACGCGCTCGAGTCGAATCTTTCGGTATTCGACCTCGGTAATATCGGTCAGCTCCGTGGAGAGTCCGCTCACTCGACGAAGCGCGCTGCGCTCCTGAATCTCCGTCTCCACCGCAGCATCAGACTCGTAGGAATCAGCCACGCGTACGCCAACCCTGTGATCGGACCACGAGTCGCACTACTACTGCGTGCTCGCTACGATGCCGCGTTCGGAGCCATCGTCACGGGAGGGGAAGGCAACGGCCACGGCACCGTCGAGCAACGTTGCAAACTCGGCCCGTTCCGACAGTGATAAGACCAGCCAACTACTGGTCATCAATCGATCGGTATTGCGCTCCGCCTCAGCCCGCGCGCTCGTCACGAAGTCGAATCGACCTGGTTCTATCTGAGTATCCGTCCACCCAAAGAATGTGGCATTCGAGGTTCCGCCCGGACCCGACAAAATCGCTTCCCGGGGTGTCATACCTGTACTCAACACAGCAGCAAGGTGCAATCCTCCACGCAGTTCGCGCAGCAGCGTCATGAGTTGCGCCAGCCGGGCGGGCGGGTCATCGGCTAGCGGTAGGACCCGCCAGCCGGCAAAAATTGGGGCCCCTATGGACTGACTTCCGCGGACGACTTTCTCTGCAAGCTCGGCAAGTCGGTCAGCCTCAGCGAACTCCCCAAGGAAGTCCCGTCCCCACTGCTGGCATGCCTGCAGGTACACCTCCACGGCGAGTGAAAGGTCTACTTCGCAGCCTTCGTCCCAGGCTTTGTGTACGAAGCTCTCAGGAAAGAATCCACAGACCGAGGCAACGACATCGCCATCTACCGGCCCTAGAACCCCACATCTGCCAACGAAGTAGGTCGGCCAACCGCGAAGTCCCAGATCCTTACCAGCCTGTTTGGCCTGACTCGATAGATAGAAGGCACCACCGAGACTGCCCACACCGCCACGGACGCGCGCTGCGTAGGCAACGTCGTCGTCCGCGGCAAAAACGTCATCCATCGTTGCCTCCCCACCATGTCGGTTCGAAACCTCCGCGGGCCACGAACTCGGTCGGACCGATGAGGTCCATCCTGCCCGACGCGCTATGGGACACAGCGAGTCGTCCTCCAAGCACATCAACAAGAGTAGAGCCTGGCCCACTCACGTTGTGCCGTGAGCGCAGAGCGAGCGACACTGCGCACGCACCGGTGCCACAGGACATCGTCTCGCCCACCCCCCGTTCACTCACTCGCATCGCGGCGCGCAACTCTTGACTCGAGCGGTCTTCGACGAACTCGATGTTTACCCCATCTGGATAGTGACCATGATCATTGACATGGTGTGACTCTAGGTCGGCCGGCAGATCAGCAAGCTGATCGACAAAGACGACCGCGTGAGGGTTCGGCACCCACCAGGCTTGAGCTCGGTACGTGGCACCGGCCAGCACGACTTCAGGATCGGGACCAGCCGCCGGATCGCTCGGGAGCCCCATCTCCACCGAGATATCACCACCGGGCAACAGCTGCACGTGGTGTGTCCCTGCTCGCGTTGCGATAACAAAGGCATCGTCGCCGACCAGCCCGTTATCTCGTAAATAGCGACCGAATACCCGAGCGCCATTCCCGCACATCGCGGCCGTGGAGCCGTCCGCATTCCGATAGTCCATGAACCACGTTGCGAGCCCCGAGGTCTCCGTCAGCCGCGGACCGACCTCGTCCGGGAGAGCCTCAACGGGGACGACACGCAGAACGCCATCCGCTCCGATTCCGCTGTGGCGGTCGCAGATCCGCGCGACCTGCTGCGCGCTCAACTCAAGTTCGGCACGAGGGTCGGAAAAAATGACAAAGTCATTTTGCGTTCCGTGACCTTTGGCGAACTGCACTTCTGGTAACCCCGACATACCACCCAGCCTACGCAAACGTCCAGCTATTCGCTGCTGCTAGCCATCGACGCAACTTTACGAGCAATGATCGCGGTATCAAACTGTGATTGCGGTGGTGGGAACCACGTAATGCGCGGATCCCGTAAGAACCACGAAAGCTGTTTACGGACGTACCGCCTGGTAGCCACTATCGTCTTCTCTCTGGCGTCAGCTAGTTCCATGTCGCCGCGCAGGTGGGCCGCGAGCTGTGCGTACCCCAATGCTCGTGAAGCTGTCGGTGCTGTGGTCAATCCCTGCTCCAGCAGGTGCGCAACTTCATCGAGGAAGCCGTTCGTGAGCATGTCGTCGACTCGGGCTTCAATCCGTACGTCTAGTTCGGCGCGGTCGCGGTTCAGACCAATCAAGACACTGGGATAAAGGCCCTTCGGGACTCCGAGATCGGCAGGATAAGGAGCGTTTGTCAGTTCAATAACCTCCAGCGCTCGGACAATCCGTCGACCATTCAGGCGTTCAATTCGTCCAGCGGCTGCTGGATCCCTGGCCGCGAGTTCGTCGTGTAGTGCGGCTGCACCAGACTCGTCGAGCTGGTGCTCCCATTTCTTCCTAATCGCTGCATCCACTCCGGGGAATCTCATATCGTCGATCGCGGCATTGATGTAGAGACCCGAACCACCCACCAGAATCGGAACCTTGCCACGCTCGGAAATCTCCTGCACCCGTGAACGGGCCAATGATTGGTACTCCGCGACAGTCGCGGTGTGGCTGATTTCCCAGGTATCCAGCAGATGGTGCTCAACGCCCTGACGTTTCGACAACGGGAGTTTTGCGGTTCCGATATCCATCCCACGATACAGCTGCATTGAATCGGCATTGACGATCTCTGCGTTAAGCTCGCGTGCCAGTTCAAGCGAGAGCGCGGACTTGCCGACTGCTGTGGGTCCCAGAACGACGACAACTGTCGGGAGGCTACTGCCGACAGTGTCACCCTCGCTCATGAGTGCGGCGAGCAAGCCGGAACGGGTGCGGGTTCATCTATCGGCCGCACCGTCGTGGGTATGCCGAGAGACACCGCAGGGGTCTGGCCGGTGGCCTGCGAACGGGTCCAGACATCGCCCGACTGCGTGGTCTCAACGTGAAGCGGTTCGCGGTCGGCGACCAGGTGGTAGGGAGCAGCCCCAGTGATAACAGTTCGCACGAGATCACCGGGCCGGGGGGCGCTGGAACCAGGAGCGAAGTGCACCAATCGGTTGTCTGCGGCGCGCCCAGACATCCGTCGGGTCTGTTCGTCCTTCTTGCCCTCACCTTGGGCGACAAGGAGCTCAACCTCGCGGCCGACAAAGTACTTGTTCTCATCCCAGGCGATCGCGTTCGCCAACTCGACGAGTCGGTTGTAGCGATCAGTGACAACGGCCTGCGGAACCTGGTCAGCCATCTCAGCAGCCGGCGTCCCCGGGCGCTTAGAGTATTGAAAAGTGAATGCCCCAGCGAACCGTGCCGCCGTGACGACGTCCAGCGTTGCCTGAAAATCTTGCTCCGTCTCCCCTGGGAACCCCACGATGATGTCGGTGGTAATGGCGGCATCCGGGATAGCAATACGAACACGATCGATGATTCCCAGATAGCGATCTGAGCGATAGCTTCGGCGCATCGCGGCAAGAACCGCGTCACTCCCCGATTGCAACGGCATGTGCAGTGATGGCATGACATTGGAGGTCTGCGCCATTGCCTCAATCACATCGTCAGTGAAATCCCGGGGGTGTGGACTTGTGAAGCGGACTCGCCGGAGTCCGCTGATTTCCCCGCAGGCACGAAGGAGTTTGGCGAAGGCTTTGCGGTCACCAAACTCAACTCCATACGCGTTCACATTCTGGCCGAGCAGGGTCACCTCGCTGACACCGTCGTGGACCAGTGCCTGCACCTCAGCCAGGACATCACCGGGCCGACGATCGCGCTCTTTGCCGCGCAGCGTGGGGACGATGCAGAACGTGCAGGTGTTGTTGCAGCCGACAGAAATGGACACCCACCCGGAGTAGACAGAGTCCCGCTTGGTCGGCAAGACAGACGGGAACTCCTTTAACGACTCCAGGATCTCGACCTGGCTCTCTTGCGCAATCCGTGCGCGCTCAAGAAGAACCGGTAGGGAACCCATGTTGTGCGTTCCAAAAACCACATCCACCCAAGGTGCACGTTTCACGATGGTGTCTCGGTCTTTTTGTGCGAGACAGCCACCTACCGCAATCTGCATCTGCGGATTCGAATTCTTCGCCGGTTTGAGCATGCCAAGGTTGCCGTAGAGCTTGTTGTCAGCGTTCTCGCGTACCGCGCAGGTGTTGAAAACAACAAGATCCGGATCACGATTGCCGGTCAGCTTTTGGTATCCGGCAGTTTCTAGTAGCCCAGCGATACGCTCAGAATCGTGCACGTTCATTTGGCACCCGTAGGTGCGTACCTCATAGGTGCGGGCGGTCAGACTCACAAACCCAAGGGTAAGGGCTTAGAGCGTCGCCTCCTGCGCCGCATCGGAATCATCTGCTACCTGTGCGATGACAGCGGCAACAACGTCAGAGGAGTAGCCACGACGCATCAACATACTTGCCAGACGTCGGCGCTGAGTTGCCTCGTCGTAGCGTGATAGCGAGCGGATTTTTTTTGCCGCGAGTCGCAACGCCGCCTCTCGTTCATCATCATCGTCAATCTGTTCCAAAGCGGATTCAATCGTGATGTCGTCGATACCCTTTTTTCGCAGTTCATGCCGAAGCACGCGACGGGATAGGCAGCGCGACTGCTGTCGCCCCTTCACCCAGGTCATCGCGAAGTCGGCGTCGTTGATCAGGCCGACCTCAACGAAGCGATCAAGCAGTTCGTCACTGATTTGCTGACTGACGCCCCGCTTCGAGAGTAGCTCCGCGAGTTGATGCCGAGTCCGCGCTGCACTCGCTAGAGATCTAAGAGCAGTATTTCGGGCTTCCTCTCGTGAAACGGCAACGGTCTCTACCGCCTCACGAGAGGCCTCGCCTGTATCTGGAGTGCCCGGTGAGAGGGGCATCACTGGCCTTAGAGATCGATTGGGGCTGGCTCGGCAGGCAGCACGACATCGATGGGAGCATCGACATCGAGTTGAGCGCCGATGCCGAGCTCTTCTTTGATCTTTTTTTCAAGCTCGTTTGCAAGATCGGGGTTATCTTTCAAGAAGTTGCGTGAGTTCTCTTTGCCTTGGCCAAGCTGATCACCTTCATAGGTGTACCAGGCACCAGCCTTGCGAACAAAGCCGTGCAGAACACCCATATCGATCAGACTGCCCTCGCGCGAGATGCCTTCGCCGAACACAATGTCGAACTCAGCTTGCTTAAACGGAGGAGCCATCTTGTTCTTGACGACCTTCACGCGGGTACGTGAACCGACGGCGTCAGTTCCGTCTTTGAGGGTCTCGATCCGCCTGACGTCAAGTCGAACTGATGCGTAGAACTTCAGTGCTTTACCGCCCGTAGTCGTCTCTGGGCTGCCAAACATGACGCCAATTTTCTCGCGCAACTGGTTGATGAAAACGGCAGTCGTCCCTGTCCCACTAATCGCACCGGTCATCTTCCGCAGGGCCTGGCTCATCAAACGAGCCTGCAGGCCAACATGGCTATCGCCCATATCGCCTTCGATCTCGGCGCGTGGGACAAGTGCTGCCACCGAGTCTATAACCAGGATGTCGATCGCGCCTGAGCGGATTAACATATCGGCGATCTCTAACGCCTGTTCGCCAGTGTCGGGCTGGCTGACAAGAAGATTGTCGATGTCAACGCCGAGAGCCGCGGCATAGACCGGATCAAGCGCGTGTTCGGCATCGATGAATGCAGCAACGCCACCCTGTGCCTGCGCGGAAGCGATGGCATGCAGCGCGACAGTGGTCTTACCCGAGGATTCTGGACCGTAGATCTCCACGACTCGACCTCGCGGTAGACCCCCAATACCCAAAGCGACATCCAGCGCGATTGCACCGGTAGGAATCACCTCAACGGGAGGTCGCGTTTCATCGCCCAGCCGCATAACGGAGCCCTTACCAAAACTCTTCTCTATTTGCTGGAGCGCATTATCCAGCGAACTCTCGCGATTGCCGCTACTGCTGTTCGAGCTACTACCACTACTTGACTTGGCCATGAGGAACTCCCTAGTTCGTTCTGGAGGGGTAGTTCCCCTCGCGGTTTGGTGTGCTGCTGACGCTAGCCACCGCGGCCGACATTCTGATTACAGATCCATACCTCTGTGGGAAACCTGCCGATTGAGCTGACGAGCTTGGGATGGTCCGAACCTTCATGTCGATGTACCCACACTAGAGCGAACATATGTTCGAATGCGGCTTTGAACACGCGGAAACCGAAAATTCTTGAAAGCCAACAACCCAAGTGGACGTTCGATTGGCTAACGGCAAGCGATTTGGGTCCGTTCGGGTCAGCTATGACCCGTCATCAACCGGTGGCTTGCGGTACTTCAACCACGAACCGACGAATACCGACAGGGAAATCAGCACCGCGACCTCAACCCAGTAGAAGACAGCCACGTCGATCCAGACTCCGAGGGGCGGTGAGTCCGGCAAGTTGTTTCGCAGCGGAATGAGCGCGAACAGCAGCGCAGCTAACCAACTAGCCATCGTCGCCTCTATTGGGCGACGCTTCATGGCCACCGACCGTGCGACGAGAGATGCCAGCACCGCAATGACAACCATCAGGCCCAGCAACGCCAATATAAATCCCACGACCGGTCCAGACTGCTTGACCGCTAAGAGAACTGACAGCGTGTTGTTAGCCGCCGTAGCAGTCCACTTCTCCGACCAGCCCTCCAATCCTTCCGGGGGCAACCATCCAATCGGGACATCAGTATTGGTGGGGACGCCGGCACCATCGATCTCTTGCACGGTCAATAGCGCAAGGGGTTCGGTGATGGGCGCGGCCTCGGGGTCGGGTGCATCTTCGGGACTCATCCCGTATCGGTATTCGGCGAATGGATAAGTGGCGGAGTCACCATCGATCGGCACGGAGAAGTCCTGCACACCTCCTCCGGCGTCGTCCCCGGCCATGATCGTTGTGGTCGGAGACCCGGACGTGACGCTCGCTATCGTGATCCTGATCGACTTTGCCCACGTGCCCGAACGCTCGTCAACGAAGTCGCCGGCGGGAATCCTCATGACCCGCAGTGTCACCTCGTGTGTCGAGGACTTCACCGCGAGCATCTTGATGCCGAAGTTGACGCCATTGCTAACCGGAGCTGGCCCAGACTCCAGCGTCGTGCGACCACTTTGCGCGTAGCCGTAATTGGCTAGCAAATAGACACAGAGAACGCTCAGCGCGACCAGGATCCAGAATATCCGCGCGGAACGCTTCGTCTTCTTGCTCGAGTCGGTGGACGCCATACCCGAAAAGTAACGGTTCGCACCCGATATCAGCGAACTGACGGAGCCAAACCAAGCTCGTGGTGCACGGCGCGCCACACAAATTTGGTATCAACCCCATCAGCCAGCGCCTGCTCTACAGTCCGGCCACTCAACCCTGCCACTACGTAGTCGTGTGCCCAGGAGTGCGCGTAGTGCGCTCCAAGCGCAGTATCCATCCGTTCCCAAAAGTCAGTGAGTCTCACATACGCCAGTGTGCAACGCTGCCAACTGCAGCGATAACGGCGGCTGTCCCTATGGCCAAAGAGTGTGGCCGCGATGACGCATTCACGGGAGGCATTGGGTTGATGCTTGGCCGACAGCGCAACGGGTATCAGCTTCGGTGAATAAGTGATCTACGCAGCGGATGTAACGTCGGATCGACGGGGCTGCTCCTCATCGGCGAGTAGGCTGCTCACCGAATGCAAAACCTTGGACATTGGCACATCTAACGCACCACAGATCGCTGCTAGCAACTCGCTGGATGCCTCTTTCTGTCCACGCTCAACCTCTGAAAGGTAGCCAAGGGAGACACGTGCCTCTCCGGACACTTCACGCAGAGTTCGCCCTTGCTCAAGGCGCTGGCGGCGCAACTCGTCACCGATAACACTCCGCAGAATGATCATTGCTCCACCTTTCATTGTTAGAACAGGATACTGCACGCTTCAGATTTGCTGCAGGGGCAATGCCGCTAACCTCGATCGCTAGGCGCCGCAACTGTGATTACGACAGTGATCGCGGAATCACTACAGCGTCAGAGCGTGAAACGACCTACTGTTCTGATTCATTCCCGCCCGCGACGAGCAGGAAGTCCTGCGCCAGCTCCAGCACTGCCGCGACCGTGGACGCTCGGATCTCATCGCGATCTCCGACGAGCGCTAACTCCCGTGTCATTGTGAATCCACTGCGTCCATCCGCAGCACTGATGAAAACCGTTCCTACCGCGACTCCGTGCTGAGTATCGGGCCCTGCGACTCCCGTGGTTGCTAGTCCCACATCCGCCGAACAAACCCGCGCGGCTCCCTTCGCCATCTGCGCTGCGATATCAGCATCGACCGGTCCGACTGCTGCCAGCAGCTCCGCATCCACTCCCAGAACCGTTGATTTCATATCCGATGCATACGAAACAACTCCTCCGCGAACCGTCGCGGAAGCGCCCGGAACAGCTGTGAGCTCGGCGGCCAGCAACCCGCCGGTCAGTGATTCGGCGGACGCGACAGTAAGGCCCGCGGCAATAAGCTCCGCAACAAGTCGATCAGCCAGTCTCACAAGGCCTGAGCCTACTGATGAGGCTGGGCCGACTCCATCCGCGCGCGCTGACGTACCTTCAGCGCGCGAATAAAGTAGTCAATCCCGGTCACGATGGCCAGGACGAGAGCCAGACCCATCACCCAAATCCGGAATGTCGCAAGGAAGCCGGTGAAGGGCAGCAGATAGAGCAGTATCGCCAAAAGCTGCGTCGCAGTCTTTGCCTTGCCACCGCGGCTGGCCGCAATGACTCCATGCCGGATCACCCAGAAGCGCAGGATCGTGACACCGATCTCGCGCGCTAATATGACGATCGTGACCCACCACGGCAAATCACCTAAGTAGCTCAATCCGATCAGTGCAACCCCGGTCAGGGCCTTATCTGCCAGCGGGTCAGCGATCTTGCCAAATGTCGTGACCAGGTTGTGCTTGCGAGCCAGTGCCCCGTCAAAATAGTCAGTGAGCGACGCGATCACGAAGATCATGGCGGCCGCCGCGCGGGCTCCAGGCTGATCCCCGTAGCCAAAAAGCAAGATGCCAAACGGAATGACCAAGACGAGACGAAGCATTGTTAGCGCGTTTGGCACGTTCAACAGTTGCGATCCCGAGGTCGGATGCCCAACCGGATCGGGCTTAGGAGTCAGTCGCTGCCTCATCGGCGGTTTCGATTCTTGTGGGCGGGGGTCTGGACCGGAAGAACTCACGTCCGATCACACCTCCGCTTGTAGGTCCACTCCCATTGACGAGGTAACTGTGGCACGAATGACCTCGCCGATGCCCAAGCGACGGGCCGACACGACAGTGACATCTCCATCTTCGGGCCCCTGATGTAGCGCACGCCCGACGGCTAACCCAGATTCATCCAGTTCTTCGATTAGCACATCCACCTGGGTCCCAACCCGATCCTGGGCTCGCGCATCACTGAGATCATTGACTAAATCGACGAGCGCACTGCGCCGGGACTCGACGACGTCCGGGGCGACTTTATCCGGCAGGTTCAACGCGGCGGTCTCGTCTTCGTCCGAATACGGAAAGACCCCCACTGCGTCTAGCTCGGCGGCTTCCAAGAACGCCACAAGTTCCCCGAACTCGTCTTCGGTTTCTCCGGGGAAACCGACGATGACATTTGTCCGGATGCCAGCTTCGGGAGCAAAGGTACGAATCTCATTGATCAACGCCAGGAACTCATCGGTCCCACCAAAGCGCTTCATCCGTCTCAGCACAGTCGGACTGGCGTGCTGGAAAGAGAGGTCGAAGTACGGCGCGATCCCGGGCGTTGTTGCGATGACCTCAACGAGACCTGGACGCATCTCGGCAGGTTGCAGATATGCCAGACGCGTACGCAGTTCTGTGTGTATAGCCCCAAGTTCCGGGAGCACTGTCTCCAGCAGCCGCACATCGCCGAGGTCTTTCCCGTAGGACGTCGAATTCTCGCTGACCAGATTCAGTTCACGCACACCCTGTCCAACGAGGTCGCGCGCCTCGTCGAGCACATCGGATGGACGCCGCGAGACGAACGCGCCGCGGAACGTAGGAATGGCGCAGAAGGTACACCGACGATCGCAGCCGGAGGCGATCTTCAGGGACTCGACCGGTCCGGAATGTAAACGTGTGCGATTCCCATGCCCCGGCAGCACGGGGCTTGCCGCTGGTCGATCCACTGGAGTAAGTGGCAAGAGTTTTCGTCGATCACTTGGCGTGTGAGACGCCAGCTTCTCTCCCGCAGCAACAGCGCGGAGGCGGGAGCCAATATCTGGGTAGTCATCGAAGCCCAGAACTGCATCCGCCTCGGGAAGTTCCTCAGCGAGTTTCTCGCCATAACGTTGAGCGAGACAGCCAACCGCAACAACCGGCTTGGAGCCATCCGCTTGGGCCAAGATTGTGTCGATCGAGTCCTTCTTTGCTGACTCTACGAACCCGCAGGTATTGACGATGACGGCATCAGCGCCGTCAGAATCAGCGACGACCTCCCAGCCGTCAGCGTTAAGTCGAGCCGCTAGATCGTCAGAATCGACGTCATTGCGCGCACATCCAAGGGTGAGTAGCGCTACACGGTTTCCGGACACAGTTACCCAGGGTACTTTCTACGTACCCGCGCCCGGCAGCTCGATCCCCACTAAACGTCTTAACCGCGGGCAGCGCCAAGGTTCCCGCGGCGACACCGGCTAATTCGTCACGAGAAAGATGGAGTGTGGCGGGCCTTGATCCGCCACACTCTTCGCATCTGGCACTACGGCCAGCTCAGAGAGCATTTGTCGTAAGTTGCCCAGATCTCTGCTCTAGCCCGGCAACGACTCCGCTAGATCCCTCAGCGCGCTGACCTTAACCGTCCAGACGCCCGAGAACGGGTCATCTAGCCAGAATGCCAAACTCAATGAAAGAGATACGGACAGCACCCAGGTCCCGATTAGGACACGCCCCCTTTGTCCCTGCGTCATCGCACCCGCAAGTACACAAACGGCCGCCGTTGAGCCTAGGAGAACGAACTTCAAGACATTGGGCATGCTGATCAGTTTGACGGTTGCAATTTCCTCCCGAGCGGAAACAACATCAGACAACTGCGACAGCAGAGTCGCTTCTACTTTCCGATTACTGTCTGTGTAGTTCTCACTGCGGCCGATTTCGTTGGCCAGATTCCTAAGCGCATCGGTGGATGGCAGTCGCGTGTATTTACCGTCATACGCTTGTGCAAGTACCTTTAGGTCCCCATCGGGCGAAGTAGCAACTTCCAGGTACTCCTTGAGAGCGGTCTTGACGCGCAGGGTTGC
>JBLHZE010000008.1:0-18607 GCA_047631015.1 Actinomycetes bacterium | reverse complement strand
GGGCGAATATGCGGCCCGCCGCTCGCTACTCGAACAGTTGCCTTTCCCATGTGGCTACGGCGTTGATTTCGGACTACTTCTCGACACTGAAGAGCTCCACGGGGTTCGTGCGATCGCACAGGTTGACCTGGGAGTCCGCGTACACCGTCACCATGACACCGCGCGGCTTGGTCGGATGGCAGCCGAAATCATGACCACCGCCGCGACTCGGATATCATTTTCAGGCTCGGCCACACCACCAACTCCTGCCCAATCGCTCCGTGGCTCCTCGCTCACCCAATACGAACGCGACCCCAGCGGCTATCGGCAAACGACCCACGAGGTGAGCGCACTAGAGCGTCCACCGCTGGCAACGGTTCCCGAGTACCTCGCTAGCCTGCCCACAGTTGTGGTGACCGCTTAGCGGGACGCTTAGCTTCCCGCTAATGGCGATTCCGCAGCAAATCGCTCCTCTGGTGACGGCTCCGTTGGCGAGCCACCCGGAGCCGCAAGAGCCGCGAAACCGTTTGCGGGTCATGGCGCAAAGCTCGGGGATCATCCAGCAAGTGATTGAGAATCTGAAAGTAACGCGTTGCGGTTATGTCGAACTGTTCGGTGATCGTTACCTCTTTGGCACCTACATTTCGGAACCAGTGGCGTTCGAAAGCCAGGATCCTACGCTCGCGCGTACTCAGTTCGCTCATAGGTCAATGGTGCCAAGCACCCCCGACAATCCGCTAGTCCCGGCAGTCCCAATCCAGCGGTGCTGATTCAGCACTCAACCAGCCATACCGAGTCGACTGCCCGAAAACGTGGGATAGTTCGGAGCTGCGGAACTGGTGAGGCCCTCAGCTCGCGTGAGCTACTCCCCGTTGGGGAGGCAACGAGCACGGTAGGCGAGATGCCGGTATCTACACAACACGTCGGGGTCGTGGCGGGTGAACCAACACGTCAGACCGCAGATCTGTACGCTTGGCACCCTGCCGACGTGGCGCAACTGGTAGCGCACCCGACTTGTAATCGGGCGGTTAGGGGTTCAAGTCCCCTCGTCGGCCCTAGACGATCATCATCCATGAGCGATTTTCAGCGCTATTCCCTCCTAGTGGAGCCAGTGCTCTGCCAATTAGAGTGCCGGGTCGAGAGCATTCAGCGTCTCACTTCCCCTTTCGCCATCACCTGGGAAGAGACATCCAGAATCGTAGCGATGCGATTGGTCTAGTTGACGACTAACCGCCGAACGTACTTGTGGCGCCTACTTTGTGGGGAGATCCTTTAGCACTTCAGCTATGAAAGCGCAGCTGTCGAACTCGTCTTTGTTGATCGTCCAGCCCATACGCACAATGACGGCGTCGTAGGAGGGAACCATAGCCACGATCTGGCCGTAGTGTCCTTGCATCGACATGGTGTCTTCGGGGACCTGGCCCTTACATTTGCCCCCCACGCGATCGCCTGGGAACCAGGTCTGGGCACCGTAGCCCGCCCCTTCGCCGGTTGGGCGTGAGCGCGTCTTTGCCACGTCCAGCCAGCCCTTAGGTAGAACTTCCTTGCCGTCCCACACGCCGTCATCCATCATGAGCTGTCCCAGACGCGCCCAATCTGCTGGATTCGCCCATAGGTATGAACCCCCAACCCACACGCCGGAGGTATCCGTAGTCATCGTCGCTGATGTCACGCCGATCGGGCTGAACAACGACGTGGCGGGAAAATCCCAGTAGGCCTGGTCGGTGGGGAACCTTGCCTGCGCGATTTGGCTAAGGATGTCCGCTTCACCAGTGCTATATGCGAACACGGTTCCGGGCTCATGGATTAAAGGCTGTGACGCCGCGTAATCGGCCATACTCGGCTCGTTGTAAAGCATGTTCACAACTTTGCCGAGGATGCCGTAGTCGTCTCCGAAGTCCAGGCCTGCACGCATCTGAAGGAGATCGTTGACGGTGATGGCTTCTCTGCCATCTGCACGCCACTGCCCGAGCCACGCGGGCTCCCTGTCGGCTGGGAACGAGTCTACGACCTTTGCATCGAGACCGATATTGTTCGCGACGGCTACTTGGTAGAACAGCATCGCGTTGACAGTTTTAGTCATCGACCAGCCGAGTTCTGGTGTTGCGGTATCAAATCCTGGCGCGGTCTTCTCTGTCAGCAATTGCCCGCCCTGGACCACGGCGACTCCTCTGGCATTCGCAGCCTCTGGGTCACCCTCCCCGGCGAAGGCCTCGTCGATGGTCTTCTGCAGCCCCGCCTTGTTCACGCCGTCGCTCCATGCGGATTCCGGAACAGCTTGGTCCCCTTGCGGCCACGCGCCCGGCTTATTAGGTGCCGCTTGGTATTCCTGTGCGTTCGGATCGGCGTCGATACCGAGGACGCATCCACGGTCGCCGGCGTACGCGGCAGTTCTGGAGATGATTCCAAGGAACTTGGCAGTAACCGTCTTAGCATCCTGGTCGACGCTGAAGGACACGGCACGTAGTGCGGGGCTCTGCGGAGTCATGTCTTCGTCGTAGACATCCTGTGCGTCGCGACCAGCGACAAACGTCCCCGAACAGACCGATTGCGCTGTGGAGCCTGCGGCTTTGGTAGGGATACCCGTCCACCAAAGCGCTGCCACAATGAGGACGATGAGGAACCCAAGCACCACCAGAATGGTGATGATCGTGCGCTTGAGCCACCTACGTCCAGATTTTGGAGGCCCGGAAGCCTGCGTTGGATCCATCGCTTCTGGCGACACCGCTGCACTCCAGTTAACTCGACGAGCTATTTCCCAAACACAATGTAGTCCGAATCGGGTGCCCGGCGCACTTTGGTTCGACCGACCGATTATTCACATGAGCACCGTCGACAGACCGGGGGTGGTTACCCGGCAGGGGCCACGTGGCGGACCGGATCGCCCTACCATCTAGTCCATGGGCAAAGGACCGCTAGAAAACCGGCTCCACCAACTCCACCACCAACTTAAAGGCGACATGTCGGGGAAGCTGGCGGACTACATCCCAGAGCTGAGCCAGGCCAATCCGCTGTGGTTTGGCTTAGCCACGACCAGCGTCGAGGGTGACACCCACTGCGCCGGCGACGCTACGCTTGAGTTCTCCATTCAATCTATTTCCAAGCCCTTCGTCTACGCGATGGCGTTGCAGGACAGGGGCGAAGATTACGTCCTCGATCATGTGGGGATTGAGCCGACGGGCGACCCGTTCAACGCGGTCACGCTATCTAACGATTCTGGCAAGCCACTGAATCCCATGGTGAACGCTGGCGCAATCGTTACGTCCACCATGGTCAGCGGATCCGGCCACCTGGAGCGTGCCGAACGAATCCGCGACGGTCTCTCCCGATTTGCTGGCCGTCAGCTATCTATCGATCAGAATGTGGCGAAGTCAGAGCTCGATACCAGCGACCGCAATCGAGCTATCTCCTACCTCATGCGCGGCGCTGGATCCCTCACGGTCGATGTGGAGGATGCTCTGGGTGGGTACATCGAACAATGCTCTGCGCTCATCAACGTGACGGACCTTTCGGTCATGGCAGCGACGCTGGCCGCCGGTGGGCGCAACCCGCTGACTGACGAGCAAGTCGTTCCCCCTGACCTCATCGCACACGTGCTCACAATCATGTCAACCTGCGGAATGTACGACGGTGCTGGGGAATGGATGTACCGCGTGGGGCTGCCCGCAAAGAGTGGGGTTTCTGGGGCGATCATGGCAGTGCTGCCCAATGAGCTCGGGCTCGCAACCTGGAGTCCGCCACTGGATAGCCACGGAAACTCCGTACGTGGGGTTACAGCGATGGAATTTCTCTCAGATGATCTGGACCTTCACGTGTTTTTTCCGACCGGCGCACCACAAACACCGATCGGGCGAGTGACAACGAGCCAAGTCTTGCGCGCGCGAGCAGGCCGCATCCCGGCCGAGCAGGACGTTCTCGATCGGCAGGGAGACCAGATCCGGATCGTGGAGCTGCACGGATCGATCAGCTTGTTAGGCGCACAGGAGGTGGTCGAATGCGTTGCCGAAGCTAGCCTGAACAACACCACCGGTTGGTTAGTAGTCGATGCCCGGGACGTAGTTGACATCCACCCCGGCGCACTCAAGATTCTCAATGAGTCACTCGTTGAACTGGCCGAATGCGGGGTCGTCGTCGAGGTTATTGAGGCCCAACGCGGGGGCGGGTGGCGTTCTGTCGAGAGTTGGCAAGTGCCGATGAGTCGGGACCGCGACGCGGTGCTGCAGCGTTTCGAGGACCAACTGATTAGCGCCGAAACAGGTACCACACCGAGGGCAGGTGCCGCTGTCTCCCTGCGTCAATGCCAGATTCTGGCGAAGTTACCTGACGAGCAACTGGCCACTCTTGAGCCACTGTTAAGGCAATCTGATCACGCTACAGGTGAGGTACTCCTGAAAATCGGGAGTCGGCCTGACGGGATCAACTGGCTGCTTTCTGGCGAAGTCGACGTACTCGTGCCTGTGACCGGCTTAGCTGACTCGCAGCGCCTACGGGGTATCGGGCCCGGTGCAGTGTTCGGAGAGATGACGATGGTCGACGACGGCTTTGACGGCGGCAGCGCAATAACGACACAACCCACCCGGATTGCCCAACTAAGACAGGACGCGTGGGAGCAGATCGTGGAATCAGACCCCGACCTCAGCAACTCGATGCTTCGGGGCTTGGCAGAGCTACTAGCTATCCGTCAGCGTCGACTCCTAGAGGCCCTCCAGAGCCTGGCCGAGACTCAACTCTAGTCGCGGCCGTTCGCAGCCGCTTTGGCATCAAAAGAGATCAGTTTGGTCTTACAACAAGAGTCATCGATAACAGTTAAATCCAATATTTCTCGACCCGACAATCACCTCGGGGCGGCACACGCCGAACGAATCAAGCGGATGAGCACGCCGCGCTTCCATGATTCAGACTTTGAATCGGGCTACCTGGAAACCCTCCTGGCTGCCGCCGACGGTGACGATGCGGCCATTGCTCTGAACCGCAATGGCTCGGGCCGTCTGGAGCCTGGCAACCAACCTGGTGCCGTTGTCGGCGAACTTCTTGTTCAGCTTGCCGTTATCCGTCAGCCGGGCCATCCCGAGGACAGGTGTGTTGCTGTCTAGCCGCACACCTCCGGCCAGCATGATCTTCCCCTGTGGGGTCAACGCCGCGCCATATAGCTCGGCGGAATCATAGGCGCCGAGCGAAACCACGCGGAACCCGTTCTTGCCAAAGGATGTGTCGACCGATCCGCCCTCGCGAATCCGACCGGCGAAGTAGCGGTCCGGATCGCCGGATAGCGAGCCAGCGCCACCAGCAACAATCAGTTTCTTCCCCCGCATAAGCAAGGTACAGATCGACGTTTTCTCGTTACCCGGGACCACGACAGACCGATGACCTTGGGCAGCGTAGGAGGTATCGAGTGTCCCGTTCGCGCGATAACGCAAAACGAGTCCCGAAAACCGCGAGTCGGGAGACTCCACGTCTATCCCGACATAGATCCGGCCGCGGGGATCCACCGTGATTGCTTGTCCCTCTGCCTGCGATTCAGGGCCTAGGTTCGCGGTCGTCATGCCCTGGCTACCAAAGGACGCGTCGAGCGCACCACCCTTCTTCAGGCGTGCCACGGTCATTTGCGAAGAGGCCTCTGGCAAAAACTGCGAAGTCCCGGCGACGACAATCTTGCCATCAGTTTGCAGCGAGATTCCCCGAGCGCCAAGATCACCGGCATCACCTCTGCTGAACTTCTTATAACCCTTCTTGGCAAACGATCTGTCTAATGACCCGTTCTTCGTGAGGCGCACCACGACGAAGTTGGCAGTGAGCGGTTCATCTTGAACGATCACTGAACCAGCAATGACTACCTTGCCATTCGGCTGGGCTACAGCAGCATTAGCCTGAGAGCCGAACTGGGTGAGCGGCTGGGAGAAAATTCCGTTCATTGCGTACTTCTTGTCTCGCTTGCCGTTGGTCTTAAAACGGACCGCGCTGATACAGGGCAAATCTGCGCACGTCGAGGTGCCGACCACGACGATTTTGCCGTTCGGAAGAGTCACAACAGAGCTCGGGTCAGCAGCGTTTCCCATTTCGGTTTCCACGATGCCGCCGTTACCGAATGACGTGTCCAGCTTGAGCGTGTCCGTGGCGCTGGCTGCGGGAGTAAGCGCCAGGGAGGCCACCAGTACTGACCCAACGAAACCGACCACGGCTGCAGCGCAGACGCGTTCGCGTCGAAAACTAATCATGCTTATCACGTTCGCCATTATTGGTGAACCCACATGTTTAGCGTCTCATACTGGCCATCTTGCGATTTTTCTCGGGCACCGGACGCCACACCGAACGATCAGGGGATTACGGGCTTATCTTTCGATTCGTTGTCGGGACCAGAGCCTGAATCGGTGTCGCTGTTCTCGGCCGAGAGTCCGGGAAGCTTCTTATCCAACCCCATAATCCCCATCCCCATCAGTGCGGCGACCGCCAGGATCCCGACGCAGGTCAGTAAGACCACTGGATAGCCGAGCTTGCCAACGTCGACGAACGGGTACGTGTACCAGTTAATGATCGCACCGCGGGTCAGCGTGAACGTAACCCACGCCACACCAATAGCGACGCAGCCCCAGACGTACTTCATCCGGAAAGGGATCCGCGGCCCGAAGACCAGCCACGCGCCCACCAACAGCAGCGGTGTGACGCGGTGCACCAGGTCGTTGGCCACCGCGCTCCACCCCTGCGGCTCAGGAGCGAGCCCTGCTAAGTAAAAGTTATAGACCAGCCCCGTTGTTGTGATCGAAATGAGACCGTACAGGCGGAAGATCCGGAATACCGTGGACCGCCGGTGCGGATTGATCGCCAGGAAGATGCACACGACACTGCCAATGATGTTCGACCAGATAGTGAAAGCCACGAAAGTATTGAGGAATCGATCGGCTGCTGTTGCGAAAGTAGCCGGGTCAGCAGCTGCCCCGCCCGCTGCAGCAACCTTCTCCGCAGTGGCTCCCGCCGCGGTGAAGGCGGACATCGTTACTCCCGTTAAAGAGAGCACCGCTGTAAGTCCGAATATGATCCGTGCCCACGTCTCCCGCATTCCCCGAACTTACCGAGACTCGAGTGGTATCTCATATCGGCAGGTAATTCATCACGATCGGTAGCTGTTAACGACGCGGGTATCGCCATCAAGAGTCCGTTTGTCCAGTGTCGCCACCGGTGACTCCAGCCACGTGGTTGATCTCTGGGCTGCATCCGGAGCCCAGACGACCTCAGCGGCACCCCGATTGAGACAACTCGAGAATGCCGCTGACGTTAGTGGCCAATCAGTAGATGGTGATCGGGTCGGACTTCCTAGGCGCGAGCCGCCTCAAATCGGGCGGATACGTCTTGCCAGTTGACGAGCTTCCACAGTTGGGAGACGTAATCTGGGCGAACATTCTTGTACTGCAGGTAGTACGCGTGCTCCCAGGCATCGAAGACCAGCAGCGGCGTGGTGCCTTGTCCGACGTTTCCGTGATGGTCGTATACCTGCTCAATGATCAGGCGGCGAGCGAGCGGCTCAAAGCCAAGAACTCCCCAGCCGGAACCTTGCACGCCAGCCGTCGCTGTCGTCAGCTGCGCCTTGAATGCATCGAACGAGCCGAAGTTTTCATCGATCGCGGCCGCTAGTTCTCCGTCCGGCCGGTCTCCGCCATCGGGTGACAAGTTGTCCCAAAAAATCGAGTGGAGGACGTGTCCGCTGAGGTTGAATGCAAACGTCTTCTCGAGTCCAACCAGCCCACCCAAATTGTTCTCATCGCGCGCTTCGGCTAGCCGGTCAAGAGTGTCGTTCGCACCCTTGACGTACGCAGCGTGGTGCTTATCGTGATGAAGTTCCATGATCTCGCCAGCGATGACGGGTGCCAACGCGCCGTAGTCATACGGTAAATCTGGCAGTGTGTAGACAGCCACAAGGTCTCCTCAGTGCAGGTAGTCGAAAGAAGATGGTCACCACAGACCCTAGCGAGAGTCAGCGGAGCAGCCGATTGCGGCTGCCCAAGTACCCCTCCGCAGAGAATGACCCGAGATTAGGTTGAGAGTAAGTAGACCCTAAGAATCGACGCTGTTTTGCCCCCGCTGACCGGAAGCGCCACGAGAGCCACGATCATGGAGGCGTGGAGCAAACAACGATCCTGATAGTCGATGACGACCGAGCCCTGCGCACCTCCGTCTGCCGTGCCCTGGAACTCGAGGGCTACGCCACGATTGAGGCCAGCGACGGTGAGGCAGCGCTTTGGCAGGTCATCAATAAGGACCCGCAGCTCGTTGTGCTCGACCTCGGTTTACCGGGTATTGGTGGACTCGCGGTCTGCCAGTCGATTCGCAGCCGCGGATACGACCTGCCAATTCTCGTGCTCACGGCGCGCAGCGAGGTTCAGGACCGAGTCGAGGGTCTCGATGCCGGCGCCGATGACTTCATGACTAAACCGTTTGCTCTCGATGAACTCTTCGCTCGAGTCCGCGCACTTCTGCGGCGCCATCGCGCGGTGGAAGCCGAGGCAACAGAGCCGGGCAGTCCCCCGCAACGCCTTACTTTGGCCGACCTGGAAATAGATCAGGCAGCGCGCCGAGTATGGCGCGCAGGTCAAGAGATCGAACTAACGAAGACTGAGTTCGATCTCCTTGAGTTCCTGGTAGTCAACGACGGAGTCGCGTTGAGCCGGTCCACGATCTACCAGCAGATCTGGGGCTACGATTTCGGCCAAGACTCCAAGACTCTTGCTGTCTACATCGGGTACTTACGGTCAAAAATTGAGGTCGACGGAGCACTAACCCTGATCCACACCGTCCGAGGCGTCGGGTACTGCGCGCGAGCACAATGACACTTCGGGTACGAGTTGCGATCTCGCTCTGCGTCATCGCAGGGTTGGCCACCGTCATCGTCTCATTTTTTGCCGTCCAAATTACCCAAGCAAACAGCGTTAAAGGTATCGACCGATCTCTTTCCCGCATCGCAAATATTTCGGATCTTGAGCCTCGATTAGATGAGAACTCCGCAAAGCCTGTGGAGGAAGCCCTCATTCCAACCGGGACATTCGTTCAGGTCCAATCCGCCAACGGAACCAGTCGGATTCTATGGGGCGAGCAGGCTGTCCAAGTGCCGCCTACCGCGAACGTGCCGCAGCAGGCTCAAGAACAGGCCGAACAGCAAGACCCCGGGGAACCTATCTATCTCGATACCTTTGCCAGTGGCCAGCCTTACCGGTCACTTGTTCAGCCCGGCCAGGGTGGCGGCACTCTCATCATCAGCCGTGAACTGGCACCCACGAACGAGCTAACCGAGGACCTTGTCTTCCAGCTGACGATTACTGGATTGGTCGTCACGGTCACGGCCGGGCTCGTCGGCTACTGGGCGGCTTCATCCATGCTGCGACCACTCGGAAGGTTGACCAGAGCCGCAGAACATGTCGCCGAGACTGGCGACCTTAAAGTAGATATTCGGACCTCCCGAAGCGACGAGACGGGGCGCTTGTCACGCGCTTTCGATGAAATGCTCGCTGCCCTCGTCGCAGCACAGGCTTCGCAGCAGCGTCTACTGCAAGATGCGGGGCACGAGCTACGAACCCCCGTTGCGTCGCTTATGTCCAACGCAGAAATCCTCCAGCGTTACCCAGATATGGATTCAGCAAACCGCTCAGAGATCGCCAACGACTTGATGAGTGAGTCCCGAGAGCTTGCTCGAATGATCGCCGCCCTCGTCGACCTGACGGGGGTACTCGATGACAGTGAGCCGATTCAAGCGTGCCATGCCAATCAGCTGTGCCAGGCCACCGCGCACCGACTACCCGCACACGTTCGGGGCCGGATACATGTTGTCGGTGATGCGCTCCTGGAAGGGCGCCCCAACCAGCTCCAGCGGGCACTGTTAAACATCCTGTCCAACGCCATCAAGTTCTCGCCTGCTGACACTGCCATCCAGATGGATATTTCCATTGACAACGGATTTGTCCGGATCGATACGCGTGACCAGGGTCCCGGCGTCGCGGAAGAAGATGTGCCGTTCGTATTCGACCGATTCAAGCGGGCAGCCGAGGCCCGCCAGTTTGATGGCTCGGGTTTGGGGTTGGCCATCGTCACCGAAATCTGCCGCCATAATGGCGGATCAGCACAACTTTGGAACCATCCTGACGGTGGAGCTGTCGTGCGCATCTCGCTTCCTGTCCCAGCTAGTCCAGACAGCTAACCCTGCGATTTCTACCGCCTAGATGTAGTGCCCACGGTGTTATCCTCGAAGACAGCCAGAGTACGTCGGAACGGATATGACCCAAGGCCTACTGCACGTCAACTCGCACCTAGCTCCTAAGCCCCCGGAGGTCAGATATGGCGCGCGCAATCCTACACATCGGCACCCCTAAAACCGGAACGACTTTTCTTCAGGGCACCTTCGCGAGTGATCGCAAGATTCTGCAAAGCGCCGGCATTACCTATCCTGATTTTGACAAATATGACAGCCACACCCAATTGGCCTTGGCCTTTAATCCAAGCGATGGAATTCGACACCAGCAATGGGGAGTCACAGACCGTGCCGAGACGCTAGCCACCATCGCGAAGAACCTCACGGCGTCGATCGAGCCGGAGTCACGTTTCGTTTTCTCCACCGAAAGTGCCGCTCGCCTGACCGATGATCAAGTGCGTGAACTGTACATATTTCTCCAGCAGTTCTTTGACGAGATAACGATCCTTGTCTATCTGCGCCGCCGCGATTTCATGCTCGCGAGCTTCTTCTCGCAGAAACTCAAAGCCGGCAGTAGGAACACCAGCTGGAAGACGGCCATCCGCAAACTTCAGACGCACGAGCCGAACGCCCTACTAGACCGATGGTCGCGGGTTGCTGGCGCCACCAACGTCATTGCCCGGCCATTCTTGGAGAGATACAAGCAGACCCCCGACGCCCTGCTCGTCGACTTCTGCACACACGTCGAGACCGATTCCGGAGCCCTCACATCTCCCGTCGCCAATGATGCCACAGCAACCAATACAAGTCTCAATGCCGAGGGAGCCCAGCTCCTGCAGGCACTCAACCCCTTAATACCCGGCCACACGACGAACGGTGACCATAACCACCAGCTGAGGGCGCAGCTCGTCGCCCGGGTCCTGCGAATTACGCAAGGCCCCCCTCTGAGGGTCCCTGCGGGGATGCTGGAACGGGCGAACCAGCGCTTCCTGCTGAGCAATACTGAGCTGTCCCGCCGGATGGGTGCTGATCCGCTCTGGCAGGAGTGGCTCGATCAGCCAAGTCCTCGGACGCGAGAGGACAGTGCTGAAAAGCTAACCGCCGCCCGGACGGCTGAGTTGATGGCTGCCCTCTCGGTTCCAGCTGGACCAGTTGACTTTAGCCAGCCGGATTGGCGCCCGCGGGACTGGCGCCGCGACGTGCGGAAGCGAATTGCGAAAACTATTCGGTAGCGTGATCGGCGGATAGCCCGGAATCCGGAGGGCACAGAATCCACACAGGAAACTCACAGAATGATCACCGTTCTTACATAGTTTTGCCTGAGACTGTGCAACAGGATCAGTAGCCGCAGCTGACAAGAAGCGCACCACAATAGAGAGAGGCCAGAGAGACAACCAATGGCGATGGCATCGCACGACGCACCCGAATCACGACCCGAGTTGCGTCGAGCCGATGGTGGAAAGCTGCGCATGTTGGTGGTCGACGACGAGCAGACCCTGACCGAACTGCTATCGATGGCCCTTCGCTACGAAGGGTGGGACGTGCAGACAGCCAATGACGGAATGTCTGCGGTGCGGGCCGCGCGAGAGTTCGCCCCGGATGCGGTCGTTCTGGACATGATGCTGCCGGACCTTAACGGTCTTGAGGTGCTGGCCAAACTTCGGGAGCAATCCGCGAGTGTGCCCGTCCTGTTTCTTACGGCAAAGGATGCTGTTGAAGACCGCGTTGCCGGACTTACTGCAGGCGGGGATGACTACGTGACCAAACCATTCAGCCTGGAGGAAGTTGTGGCACGGCTGCGGGGTTTGGTCCGACGCAATGCTCACCATGTCACCGCATCACGGCCCCTACTGTCGGTCGGTGACCTCACTCTCGACGAGGACAGCCATGAAGTTTCCCGCGCTGGGGAGCAGATCTCACTGACGGCCACCGAGTTCGAGCTTCTGCGCTACCTGATGCGCAACCCGCGCCGGGTTCTATCGAAAGCCCAAATCCTTGACCGGGTCTGGAGCTACGACTTTGGCGGCCAGGCCAATGTGGTAGAGCTTTACATCTCCTACCTGCGCAAGAAGATTGATGCTGGGCGGGAGCCAATGATTCACACGATGCGTGGCGCTGGTTACGTTCTGAAGCCTGCGGAGTAGAAGGTGTCACGGCCCTCAGGAGTGCCCCGGTGGAGTCCGGCCCGCTGGCGACTTCGAACGAAACTCCTCGTCGCGCTGATCGGACTACTGACTGCCACGACGGTTGCTATTGGTGGGTTAACCATTGTCTCGCTGAACTCGTATCTGGTTCACCAACTCGACGGACAACTGGCGACCGCAAGCGGGCGCAGTCAGAGCGCACTGGATTCCGATGACTACGACCGCCGCCCGGGCAGACCCCAAGTCCCGCGTCGAGCCGGCGGTCTCGTTGCACCTGGACAGGCAAGCGGAACTCTGGCTGCCATCAGCCTCAATGGTGAGATCCTGCGCGCCGTTGTCTTAAATGACGACGGTCGTCCCGAGGCGCTGGAGACCAGCAGTGTCGGTGAACTGAACCAGCTCACCGGCTCAGATGACCGCGAAACAGTCACCCTCTCAGAGGGTCTAGGCGACTACCGAGTGGTCGCGACCCCGATCCGCGAAGGTGCGGTCCTTATCACCGGCCTGCCTCTTGAACCACTGCGCGAGACACTGCGCCAGGCCACTCTCATCGTCGTGTTGATCTCTTTCGCTGGACTCCTCGCGGCCGCGGCAATCGGGGCGGTCATCATCAACGTTTCACTGCGACCACTGAGGCGAGTCGCTGCAACCGCCACGTCTGTTGCTGACCTCCCGCTAGATACCGGTGAGGTCGCGCTAGCTGTGCGAGTTCCCGAGCAAGACACCGACCCGCATACTGAGGTGGGCCAGGTCGGCTGGGCTCTCAACCATCTCTTAGCCAACGTTGCCGATGCCCTCCGAGCGCGTCACGAAAGCGAGATGCGGGTGCGCAACTTCGTGGCCGACGCCAGCCACGAACTTCGGACACCGTTGGCATCGATCCGTGGCTACTCGGAACTCACGAGACGCGCCGATGTTGAGCTCCCAGCGGATATCGTGCACGCGCTCGACCGGATCGAATCCGAATCCATCCGAATGACGAGTTTGGTGGAAGACTTGTTGCTCCTGGCACGTCTCGATGCGGGTCGGCCAATCCAGTTTGACGAGGTGGATTTTTCAGCACTTCTGATCGGTACTGTCAGCGATGCCCACGTTGCCGGACCGCAACATGTCTGGGAACTAGCACTCCCGGACAACCCCGTCTTCGTTACTGGCGATAGCGACCGGTTAGCTCAAGTCGTTGCGAACCTGCTGACTAACGCCCGCGTTCACACTCCAAACGACACCCGGGTTGCTATCAGTCTGGTCGTGGAAGAAGGCCAGGCCATCCTGCAGATTCACGACAACGGGCCCGGGATCCCAGCACAGCTTGTGCCCGACGTCTTTGGTCGCTTTTCCCGAGCCGACTCCTCGCGCTCCCGAGAAGCCGGAAGTACCGGTTTGGGGTTGGCAATTGCTGCGGCCGTGGTCGGTGCACACGGCGGGTCAATCAATGTGACATCGCGTCCTGGCGACACAACCTTCACGGTCAGACTGCCAGCGGGGCAGCGGGCTCGGTCTGTCGTCTAGCTTTTGCGGGCTAGTTTTGTCGTCCTGCGACGACGGAATAGAGCGCAATCCCGGCGGCAACGGCGGCATTGAGCGATTCAACCCGATTCGTGATCGGGATCCCGACACGGTAGTCACAACTTTGCGCGACGAGACGACCCAGACCCTTTCCTTCACTTCCGATAACGAGCATGACTGGCTCGTTTCCGAGGTCCGCGTGGGCAATGGGGAGGTCGGACTCACCGGCCAGTCCGACCGTCATGAATCCTGCCTTCTTCGCTGCCTCGATCGATCGAGTCAGGTTCGTGACTTGAGCGACCGGCATATGTGCAAGCGCCCCCGCCGAAGTTCGCCACGCTGCAGCCGTCACACTCGCTGAACGACGGCCGGGGATAACCAAACCTGTCCCTCCGAAAGCGACGGCAGAACGAACAATGGCGCCGAGGTTACGAGTGTCGGTGATGCCGTCGAGCGCAACAAGAAGAGCGGGACGACGGTCCGTACCGAGCCCGAGCAAATCCTCGAAGTCGGTGTATTCGTACGGGGCCACACTGAGGGCAATCCCTTGGTGGACCACTCCATCGCATAGCTCGCTGAGTTCATCGCGACTGTGCTCGGTGATGGGAATGCCTAGCGTCAGCGCGGCGGACATCGCTTGTTTAATCCGCGGATCGGAATCGACTGCTCGCTGGACGTGCAGTTTTAGCGCCGGCACACCGGCTGCTAGTGCCTCCACAACTGGATTTCGCCCCGCGACAACTTCCCCATCGGCAACGGTGCGACGGCGGTTCTTCTGTGGTCGGCGGGCAGCCTCCTTCTCCGCTGCTCTGGTTTTGGCGTCTTCCCGCTTCTTGGCGACATGGCCCGGGCGTTCGGCAGCCTTTGGAGTAGGTCCTTTACCCGAAAGTGCGTCGCGCCGGTTCCCACCGCTGCCGACCGTTGGCTTCTTCTTCTTGTCAGCGTTACGGATCGCGCCTTGGCGCTTTGAGTTCCCAGCCATTTATGACTCCCCTACTAGTGACCAACGGGCTCCGTCGGCAGTGTCTTCCACCAAGATGCCCGCCGAAGCGATGCGATCTCGAATGGCATCAGCGGAGTCAAAGTCTCGTTGTTCGCGAGCGACTTGGCGTGCCGCCAGTTCGGAGCGAACGAGTGAATCTAAGGCACCTCGCAGTTGCAGATCGGCGTCGGCTTGGATATTCCATGGCGTGCTGAACGGGTCAACTCCCAGGACACCCAGCATTGCCCTCGCCTGGACAATGGCCGACGCGACGGCCGCGTTGTCGGAGGCGGCTAATGCTCGATTTCCGGCTGTCACAGTCTCGTGTAGTACGGCTAATCCGGCCGGCACCCCAAGGTCGTCATCCATAGCATCGACAAATGCTGCGGGTAACTGTGAAGTGTCTGGTTCACCGAGTAATCCAGCACCCTCGCTGGCATTCGTCTCGATCGCCCTCGCGAGGAAGCCCTCTATTCGTTGATAGCTCGCCGCGGACTCCTCCAGCGCCTGATCCGAGAATTCCAGATTGCTGCGATAGTGAGCTGAGACTAGATACCAACGCAGCTCGACGGGGCGAACGCGTTTTAGGACTTCTTCGACGACCAGGGAATTCCCTAGCGATTTGCTCATCTTCTCGCCTGCCGTCGTGACCCACGCGTTGTGCAACCAGTAGCGGGCAAACTCGTATCCTGCCGCACGCGACTGGGCGAGCTCATTCTCGTGATGCGGGAACACTAAATCTAGCCCACCGCCGTGGATATCGAACTGACCACCGAGGTATTCCTGCGCCATCGCCGAACACTCGAGGTGCCACCCAGGCCGACCAGGACCCCACGGGGTGGGCCATTGTGGTTCGGTCTCGGTCTTCGCTGCTTTCCATAGTGCAAAGTCACGCGGATCGCTTTTGCGTGGATCACTGACACTGTCGGCCGCCGGAAGTAGGTCATCGATGTTCTGCCGGGATAGCGCACCGTACTCGGGAAACGATCGAATATCGAAGTAGACGTCGCCATCTTCGTTGTAGGCATGGCCAGCATCGATCAGCTCAGAGATGAGCTCAACCATCTGCGTGACGTGCCCGGTAGCGCGTGGCTCAACTGAGGGAGGCTCACATCCCAGCAGCTCATACGCACGTTGGAACGCTCGCTCGTAATGCGCCGCAACCGCCCACCACGGACGGTCTTGCTCTTGCGCTTTAGCCAGAATTTTGTCATCGATATCCGTGACGTTGCGGCAAAGTACGACGTCGAATCCACTGATTCGTAGCCAGCGGGATAGCAAGTCAAAGACGACGCCAGAACGCACATGGCCGACATGCGGGACGGATTGCACGGTTGCTCCGCACTGATACATCCGGACCTGGCCGTCAATGAGCGGAACAAAATCCCGCACAGAGCGGGTAGCGGTGTCATGAAGCCGGAGGGTCACAGTCGGCAACCTTACCGGGCGGACCGGCTAGTCCGGTGTCAAATACCCATCGTCACGATGTGTTCGGCAGTTATCCGGACAACCACCCGGACATTGTCGGTTCCGTCATCACCTGGATAACGACGACCCAGGTACTGCGCGGCGAGATCGTCAATGAGTTCACGGCCCCCTTCTTCGGTCAGCGTGGCGGTACCGCGAATCTCGACGTAGCTGTAGGGGTTGTCGCTGGGATTCACCAGAATGGTGACCCGCGGATCGCGAACCAGGTTGCGGTGTTTGCGACGATCGACCGTGGTCGAAATAAGCACATCGTTACCGTCGGTTTTGCACCACACGACGGACAACTGCGGTTGGCTATCGGGATTGATCGTGGCAACGACGGCGAAGTTCTTGTCATCGAAGAGCGCTCGTTGGGCCCGGTTTAGCTCTGCAGTCATAGCGAAACGGTACCGCGATTCGGTCCAGACGGCACCAAGTCCAGGCGGTTTTGCATGCTAGGGACCGGGCATTGGACAGTGAATGCTAAGGCTATTGGGTGCTGACAAGGATTGCCGTCGCGATCGCCGCGAGGCCCTCTCCGCGGCCTGTCAGACCCAGGCCGTCGGTAGTGGTCGCCGATAGCATCACCGGCGCATCAATCGCGGCGCGCAGGATTGCCTGGGCTTCTTCGCGACGGGGTCCGATTTTAGGTCGATTTCCGATGAGCTGCACCGCAACATTCCCGATCTGAAATCCAGCCGACCGGACCCGAGTCGCCGTCTCCATCAGCAGCTCAACACCAGGGGCATCGGCCCACTCCGGTTCCCCGGTTCCGATCTGCGCGCCAAGATCTCCCAGGCCGGCCGCCGAGAGTAAGGCATCGCAGCACGCATGCGCGACGACATCTCCATCGGAGTGTCCAGCCAGTCCCGGCTCACCTGGCCACGACAGTCCGGCCACAAATAGGTCATTCGCGGGCTCGAATTGATGAACATCGGTTCCGATGCCAACGAGTGGGAGTCCGGGACTAGTCATTGGTTTCTTCTCTCCTGGTCACAAGTGCCTGGGCAATCAGTCGGTCAAAAGGTGTCGTTATTTTGAAGGCATCGGGATCACCCGCCACCATCCACACGTCGTAACCGGCGGCCTCTAGCATGCCTGCATCGTCTGTTGGTTTCGGGAACGACGCAGAATCCGCACAATCGGATGCCCCCGTCCGACCGACGATGGCATTTTCGTGGGCTTCGGCCAGAACGGCGCGGGAGAAACCTTGGGGAGTTTGAACTGCGCGTAGCGATGCGCGGGGAACCGTCCTTCGGACACGGCCGTCAGCATCAACGTCTTTAATCGTGTCGATCACGGACATACCGGGCACTACCGCGGCATGTCCGCTGGCAACGGCGTCGATTACTCGAACGAATACCTTCGCCGGAGCAAAGGCGCGAGCCGCATCGTGGACGATGACGATATCGATCCCTGGAGCCAGGGCATCGATTGCCAGCCGGACCGAATCCTGGCGCTCTTTGCCACCAGCGACAACGGTCGGTACGAGACCTACGAACTGACGACACACTGCCTGTGTCTGAGCCATGTGGGTAGCGGGAGCAGCCACAACGATTTGGCTGATATCCGGCACGTCAGCGATCTCGCTAAGTGCGTGGGCCAGGAGTGAGCGGCCCTCAATTGTCTCTAATGCTTTGGGAGCGGCGCCCGCGAGGCGTTCCCCTCGGCCCGCAGCCACAACAATAACGGCGACCGATCTTGTTGATCGATCGCCGTTCATTGGGCTGATGTGAGGAATACTGAACTGCCTACTAGGAGGCCAGGACCTCGTCGAGCAAGATCTCTGCCTTGTCCTCGTTGGTCTCTTCGGCTAACGCAAGTTCACTGACCAAGATCTGACGTGCTTTGGCAAGCATGCGCTTCTCGCCGGCCGACAGCCCACGATCCTTCTCTCGACGCCAGAGATCTCGGACAACTTCAGAAACCTTGATGACATCGCCGGAGGCCAACTTCTCAAGGTTCGCTTTGTACCGTCGCGACCAGTTGGTTGGCTCTTCGGTGTATGGCTGGCGAAGAACATCGAATACTCGATCGAGACCCTCTTGGTCGACCACGTCGCGAACACCAACGAGGTCAACATTGTCTGCCGGAACTCGAACGGTTAAATCGCCTTGTGCGACGCGCAGTACTAAGTACTCGCGCGGCTCTCCCTTGATTACGCGCTGCTCGATCGATTCGATCAATGCTGCGCCGTGATGCGGGTAAACAACGGTGTCACCTACGGAAAACGCCATGTGGCAGTATGCCCCTTTCGTCCGGTTTCAAGGGTAACACGGGAGAATGTGACGTGTGGAGTGGTTCACAATCCCTCTAAATCTCCGGCCACGAGCCACCCATCTGATGGACACCCGGTCG